>CAITEF010000235.1 GCA_903891315.1 uncultured Rhodospirillales bacterium
CCCAGAAGCTGAATTGCTGCACGGAGGCCTACGCGAAGCGCCGCCGCCATTTCCGCCACATCGGCGCGGGTCGGGCGCGTCTGTTGCGGACGGAAGGAAGATCGCACCGCAGCCGGCGGCATCAGCAGCATCGCAGCGAAGGCATTGGCACGCTGCTCAACTGATAGCGGCGCCCACTGGCCGCTGCTGTGAGCAATCTGTCTGGCCCGATCACGATCGAACAACAGGTGGCAAAGTTCGTGTGCGATCGTAAAGCGCCGGCCGTAGGCATGCCGATTGGCCATCTGGTCGCTGTTAATCACGATCGTCGGTACCAAGTCCGGGCCGGCCAGCGCCACGCCCAGCGGGCCGATCTGGTCTAGAGCCTCATCACGCACCTCAACCTGCCATCGGGTCAGCAGGCCATCCAGATCGAAAGACCCTGTTTCGTCTGCAAGCCCGAGATCGTCGAGCAAATCGAGTGCCAGGCGATATCCGTCATCCCATGGCTCACTCGAGCGCCATGCCGGGCTCGGACGGACGTAGGTGTCGATTTCGCGCCTCATACCCCCCGTGTCGCGCAGACCCGCCGCGATGCTGAGTAGGCGAATGCCGGCCGTCCGCGAAATTTGCGGCGACAGCGCACCGAACATCGCAACGGCTGGTGACAACCGTATCATCGCGTGACTGGCGAACTCCGGCTTCAACATGTGCCATCCCGATGCACCGAACTGCTGCATGCCCTCGCGGAACATCCGGGCCAGACCCTGAGCCTGCGGCTTGCCTTCCAAATACCAGGCAAGAGGTGTGTTCGCGTCAGATGTCTTCGGCCGCAAGGCAACATGCCGGCGAAGTTGAGTGTGCCAACCGAACGCACGCAAAGTCCGATCTTTCACAAACCGGACCAATATCTCATCCAACACCTGAGCTGCATCCGCAACGTCACAATGTGCGAGGCCCGGTTCTATCACGTACTCTGCCGCTTCACCGCCGGGTTGCCACCGATCGCCCCAACTGACTTCGATGTCGTCGCCCGATCTTCGCATGAACACGTCAGGCAACATGCCCCCTTCGGCAGCCCAACGCAGCGAATGACGTGCCGCCCACTCCTGCCACGAAGAGAATACAGCGATATTATCCATCTGCGTCATGGCAACCGACAGGTAGGCTTGGCGTGCATCGGTGGCACGGCGCGTAGCCCCGGGAAATCGCTCCTCATGCAGCAGCGGTGTCCAGACCGCGGCCAGCCATCGCAGCAGCGGCGCGAGATACCAAGTGACCTGCTCCTGCCGCACCACGGTTCCGTCGCCCAACGTCAGATGGTGTTCGGTCAGGTTCAGCCCTTTGACCCATAACCGCCATTGGCCCCGGGAACCGACGGAGTCGGCTGGTGCTGCGTCATCGCCGTCAGGATCCGGCAACAATCGCAGGTCAAGCGCGAAGCGCTCGGGGCTGCCGAACCGCTCGACCCCCCCATCACTCCGCATCGTCGAGCTCCTTCCAGGCGCTCCGAATGTCATCACGGGTTTTCCACTGCCGCAGATCCCGCCGCTTTATGCGCTGTTCGTCCAGCCATCGCGTCTTGATCGCGGTATCGATCTTGTCCCGGGATTCCGGATAGCCGTGCCACGTGCCATGGTTGGTCTGCCGGGCGACAAAGGCCAAGCCATTGCTTGTGGCAACGCGTTGTTTGTTGCCCATCGGAAGGCTGCCGTCGAGCAACTCATGTGCCTTCACCGCGCTCCAGCGAGGGCACTTTGTGCCGGGCTTCTGCGCCGTCAAAGGTTCACAGTGCTTGTTGCTCGGTCTGTAGACCAGTTCGGGCGCCGGGTCGGGCGGAATCGTCATTCGGGAATGGTCTGGAGTATGGAGCGGAGGATTTGTTTACACCTCGTCCGGTTCGTTCGTTGCGGATCCTGTAAGTTTTACCGCCCCAACATCGCAGCCACCGCATCGGCCAGTTGCCCCGTCGCCGTGCTCATCGCCGCGACCAGCGAACGCGTTGAATCATCGCCGGGCCGCACCGTGAACGTAACCCCCCGCGCCGTGGAACCGCGACCCTCCACGGCGACCTGCGCCGCCAGCAGCACAGCCCCATCGCGATCCAGGTCGAAGCGCTGGATATTGATTTCCACCGTCG
>CAITEF010000236.1 GCA_903891315.1 uncultured Rhodospirillales bacterium
ATTCGCCGACGCCTGCCTTCACGCCCGAGATGGAACGCGACGTGATGGCGCGGTTCATTGTTCCAACGCTCGCCGAGATGAACCGTCGTGGCACGCCGTTCCGGGGCATTCTGTTTGCCGGTCTGATGCTGACCGAGGCCGGGCCGAAGCTGATCGAATACAATGTCCGCTTCGGCGATCCGGAGTGTCAGTGCCTGATGCTGCGGCTGAAATCCGATCTGCTGGCGGCCTTTGTGGCCGCGATGGATGGCGAGCTGGCCAGGTTTGATCTGCGCTGGCACGACAAGGCGGTGGTTGCGGTGACGATGGCCGCTGAGGGCTATCCGGCAAATCCGCGTCGCCACACCGTCATTCGCGGCGTGGATAAGGCAACCGCCTCACCGAACGCGAAGGTGTTCCATGCGGGGACCGACATCATCGAGGGGCAATTGGTCGCCAATGGTGGTCGCGTGCTGACAGTTTGCGCCACCGGCGAGACCATCGCGCAAGCGCGTGACGCGGCCTATCAGGCGGTCGATCTGATTGACTGGCCGGAAGGATTTTGTCGCCATGACATCGCTTGGCGCGCCCTGGGACATACTGGGGGCTGAGGTGACAGCCGCCCCGGAGTGACGCGGTGTGGTGTTGGCGATCTCTACAAAATTTGACGTGTCGAACAGATGTTGAGTTGGTTTATCATGCCGGCATGAGTACGAAATGACAGCGGTCACCGCCTCCTCCGTGCTGGTCAGTTCCGGTGCCGCGTCCCTCGTACCGGCGTCGCGCCTGCGCGGCGTGTCGCTGATGCGAGTTGGCGTTGCCTTGTCGCTGGTGTCGGTGCTGCTTGCCCTGATCTCGATCCCGATTGTTGATGCTCGTCTGGCGCGGGCGCGGACATCCGATGCGGCGCGGTCTCAGATTGCTATGCAGCGTGCCACCGAGGCGCTGGCCGACAAGACGCGGACGATCTTCGGCACGCTGGGTCCCCTGGTGCGGCTTTCCAGTCTCGAATTACAGATGAAATCCTGCTGCGATGTGGCGGCGAGCGATGCGGTCGCGGCCTCACTTCAGCAGGCGATGCAACAGAGTCCGCTCGGGCTGCGGATGCTCGCTCTGAGGAACGCACAAGGCGAGATGGTGGTTGGTTTCGGACAAGACCCGGACGAATCTCCCGACGAACCGCTCTCCGAGAACGGGGTCGGGCTGCCGTGGCGAGCGCCGGATGGGCGGCACGTGATGCATGTCACCAAAATACTGCCGACCTATCCAGGTGCGACGCTGCGGGTGACCGTTGATCTTGACGCGTTGGCCGCTGCCGCAGACGTGGCGTCGCCGCCTGGAAGCATGACTTGCCTGTACCGCTTGCGGGATGGCGCGATGCTCTCGTCGCTCTCGTTGGATGCGATGGAGATGCCGAATGCACCGGTGATGCCGGTGGAATATCTCGACACCCCGACCATCAACCGGTTTGCCAGCAACGAGCGCGGATGGATCAATGAGCTCTCGGCGCTGGGCACCAGCGAGTCGCTGTCCTTTGTCACGTTGCATGAACTGGGTCTGGTCGTCACGGCGAAAGCCCCCACGGGTCAGCTGAGCACGTTGTCGTCGCTGCGGGCGCAGTCGCTGCGGCTGTTGCCGGTGTTTGTTCTGCTGTTCGGGCTGTCGGTCACCGCCCTGGTGCTCGTCGTCGCCACCCGCCAACGAGCCCGTGCCGCGTTGGCCCGTGAGCATCGCGTTGCCGAGGCGGAAGCCTCCGCGCGGGCTGAACTGGAACATCTGGTCAGTTGCTCGCCCGCGATGCTCTATCGTGGCCGTCTTACGCCCGACAACGAGTTTGTGCGGGATTTCCTCACTCCCAATACCGCCGAGGTGACCGGCTGGCCGCCGGAAACGCTGGCAAATCCGGATCTGGTCTGGGATCTGCTCACCGACGAGGATCGTCAGCGACGCGCCAACAATTATATCCGGGCGGCGCGCGAGGGGCGGTCGGCGGTTGAATACCGCCTGCAACGTCCGGATGGCAGTTTCAGCTGGCTGCGCAACGAAGCGGTGCGGGTGCGCCTCGATGCTGACGGCAGTTGCGAGTTGGCCGGGGCGATCACCAACATCACCCGCGAGCGGGAGATCTCCGCCTATGCCGGGATGCAGAACCGCCTGGCGTCACTGGGACAGATCTCGGCCTCGCTGGCGCATGAGTTGACCCAGCCGATGACGGTGATCGGCATGGCAGCCGCCATCGCGTCGCGGCATGTCGAGACCCTTCCGGAGTCAGATCAAATCGCACGGCATCTCAAGACGATCCATGATCAGACCGAGCGGGCCTCGGACATCATCCGCCATTTGCGCGCCTATGGGCGGATGGATGGCGGGCCGATGGCCGATATTTCGCTGCTCGATGCGACCAACGGCGCGCTGGATCTGGTCAACACGGCGCTGCGCGGGTCGAATGTGGAAGTGAAGCTGGAGATTCCGGCAGGCCTGCCGGTGGTGCGGGCGCGTCAGGTTCAGGTCGAACAGATCCTGGTCAATCTGCTGATCAACGCGCGCGACGCGATGAGCGGCAATCCGGCCAATGCACGGCGGGTGACATTGCGTGGCAGTGTGGCGGGCCAGTCGGTGCGGCTTGATGTGGAGGACACCGG
>CAITEF010000237.1 GCA_903891315.1 uncultured Rhodospirillales bacterium
CGCCTGATGCCGTCCGCCGCCCCCGGATCGCCCTTCGCCTGCTCCTCCACCACACGCTCGACCATCGAGGCGGCGAAGGTGACGCCGGCGGCTTTGATCGCCTGCAAATCAATCGGTGCGAGCAGCGCGGGGCGCTGCGGATCGCTCGACGCCGGGTCGCTGTTGGCGAGCAGATCGGCCACGCTGGCCAACGCCGCGCCGACCGGCAACGAGCGCAGAAAACCGACCGGATCGGGCAGATCGAACAATGCGGAGACCGTGGCGACATGGGCGGTGATGTCGTGCGCTTGCCCGTCCACCACCCGCACCACAGCAGGTCCAACCCCCGGCAGCGACACACGGCCCACCCAACTGCCGATGGCAATCTCGGCCGGTGCCTGGGCCAAGGCGGGGAGCGATGATGTGGTCATTCTTGCTGTTCCTGGACGCTGGAGAACATCGATGTTCGATTACTAGGCGATAATCGCCGCGCGCCAAATCCAGCGCCGGTCAGGCGTGCAGTCCCGGCGCCTCGTGGCCGGTGCGGGCGACGTATTCGGTGTAGCCGCCGTCATACATGTGGATGCCTTCCGGCGTCAGTTCCAGCACGCGGTTAGAGAGGGCCGCGAGGAAGTGACGGTCATGCGAGACGAACAGCATCGTGCCCTCGAAGGTCGAGAGCGAGTTGATCAGCATCTCTTTCGTGGCCAAATCCAGATGGTTGGTCGGCTCGTCGAGCACGAGGAAATTCGGCGGATCAAACAGCATGAGCGCCATCACCAATCGCGCCTTTTCGCCGCCCGAGAGCACGCGGCATTTCTTCTCCACCTCGTCACCGGAGAACCCGAATGCGCCTGCCAGGGTCCGCAACGTGCCCTGATTGTCGCGCGGGAAGCTGTTCTCCAGAGTTTCGAACACTGTGCTGTCGCCGTCGAGCAGGTCCATCGCGTGTTGGGCGAAATAGCCGAGCTTCACGCTGCCACCGAGCGTCACCGCCCCCTGATCTGGATCCGTCGTGCCGGTGACCAGCTTGAGCAGCGTGGATTTCCCGGCTCCGTTGACGCCGAGCACGCAGCAACGCTCCTTGCGGCGCACCAGCAGATCGAGGCCTTCATAGATGATCTTGCTGCCGTAGCGCTTATGGACGCCCTTCAGGCTCGCCACGTCATCGCCCGAGCGGGGCGCGGGGCGGAAATCGAAGGCGACGGATTGGCGACGCTTGGGCGGCTCGACCCGCTCGATCTTGTCGAGCTTCTTCACCCGGCTCTGCACTTGGGCGGCGTGTGAGGCGCGGGCCTTGAAGCGTTCGATGAAATTGATCTCTTTGGCCAGCATCGCCTGCTGACGCTCGAATTGCGCCTGTTGCTGCTTCTCGTTCAGCGCGCGCTGCGCCTCGTAGAATTCATAATCGCCGGAATAGGCGGTCAGACTGCCGCCATCGATCTCGACGACCTTGTTGATCACCCGGTTCATGAATTCGCGGTCGTGCGAGGTCATCAGCAACGCGCCGTCATAACCGGCGAGGAATTGCTCCAGCCAGATCAGGCTTTCCAGATCCAAATGGTTGCTCGGCTCGTCGAGCAGCATCACGTCGGGGCGCATCAGCAGGATGCGGGCCAGCGCCACGCGCATCTTCCAGCCGCCGGACAGCTTGCCGACATCGCCGTTCATCATCTCCTGGCTGAAGCCGAGGCCATCAAGCACTTCGCGCGCACGGCCATCGAGCGCGTAGCCGTCGAGTTCCTCGAAGCGTGCCTGCACTTCGCCGAAGCGCTCGATGATGGCGTCGAGATTGTCGGCCTGATCGGGGTCCGCCATCGCGGCTTCGAGTTGGGCGAGTTCGGCGCCGACCTCGCTGACCGGCCCCGCACCATTCATCACCTCGGCGACGGCCGAGCGGCCCGCCATCTCGCCGACATCCTGGCTGAAGAAGCCGATGGTGATGCCGCGATCGGTGAGGATCTGGCCCTCATCGGGCTCTTCCTGCCCGGTGATCATCCGGAACAGCGTCGTCTTGCCCGCGCCGTTGGGGCCGACAAGGCCGATCTTCTCGCCCTTCTGCAGGGAGGCCGAGGCCTCGATGAAGATCAGGCGGGTGCCGTTCTGCTTGCTGATATTGTCCAGGCGAATCATGGGTCCTCGGCACAGGCGCGGTTGCGCGGTGCTTATACCCAACTCGCGTGGGAGGGTAACCCAGGGTCACGCCAATACGGCGCAACCCTGGGGGTCGTGGCGGCTTACGCGATGTCGAAGCGATCCGCGTTCATCACCTTGTTCCAGGCAGCGACGAACTGGCTGACGAACACAGCCTGCCCACCTTCGCTGGCATACACCTCGGCCAACGCACGGAGCTGGGAGTTCGAGCCGAACACCAGATCCGCCCGCGTGCCGGTCCATTTCACCGCACCGGTCTTGCGATCACGCCCCTCATAGACGCCCTTGGCATCCTTCGCGGCCGACCAAGCCGTGCCCATGTCGAGCAGGTTGACGAAGAAGTCGTTGCTCAGCACGCCGTGCTTGGTGGTGAACACGCCGTGATGGGACTGCCCGGCATTGGCACCCAACACGCGCAGACCACCGACCAGCACCGTCATCTCCGGCGCGGTCAGGCCCAGAAGCTGGGCGCGGTCGATCAGGATCTGCTCGGCCACGCCTTCCAGACCTGGCTTGGCGTAATTGCGGAACCCATCCGCCACCGGTTCGAGCACGGCGAAGGATTCCACATCCGTGTGCTCCTGCGTCGCATCGGTGCGGCCGATGGTGACAGAGACCACGATCTCGTGCCCGGCATGCTTGGCCGCGTGTTCGATGGCGGCAGCGCCACCGATGACGATCACATCGGCCAACGAGACCTTCTTGCCGCCTGCTTGGGCCGCATTGAACGCGTGCCGGACGGCTTCAAGCTTGGCCAGCACAACCGCCAACTTCGCAGGCTGATTGACTTCCCAATCCTTCTGCGGTGCCAGACGAATTCGGGCACCGTTCGCACCGCCTCGCTTGTCGGATCCACGGAACGTGGATGCTGAGGCCCAGGCG
>CAITEF010000238.1 GCA_903891315.1 uncultured Rhodospirillales bacterium
GCTCTAGCACGCAACGTATGTCGTTGATTACAGATCACGAAAAATTTCCGCTGGTGGACCGTCGCTGTGCCGCAGCCCAGCGTGTCCGCGCTCAATCCTGGCGCACAAACACCAACCGTCGCGCCAGCCAGCAGGCGATTTCCACGGCTGCCACGCCGCCTGCGCCGTCGCGATGCGCATGCACCATCCACTCACCCGGCGGCGCACAATCCAGCGCGCGCGGCATTGGGTAGTACCAGTGATCGTCGCCGAGTTGCGGGAGATATTGCATCTCACCAGCACCGAGCTTGCCGCTGAACGCGCCGTAGAGCACGCCGCCAATTTGGCCACAGGTGAAATTGGCCTCCAACTCGGGGCAGAAGAAATTCCCCTCCGGCGGGTAGAGCTGTCCCGATGGCGGCGGGATCGGGCGCAGCCGGTTGCCCATGTTGTCGCCAGGGCGACTGAGGAAAAACCCGGTTGGCAGGCGGCTGAGGCTGGAATACGGCCCCCGTGCCACGCCCTCGGGGTCGAGCGTCAGGATCTCGGCCACATCACCATAATAGAAACGCAGCGTCCGGTTCGGACCCGCCTCTAGCCGGACCTGTAGTCTGCAATCGGCTTCGAAGAAATTGCCCGACCACGCCTTGTCCGGCAGCGCTCCGAAGGGCGCTCCTGGCCTTGTCTCCGGCTCCAGCACGGCCTCGGCGATTGCGCGTGCTGCCTTGCACGCATCGGAATCGTGGTTGAACAGGACCACCACCGACAAACGGTCCGAGGGCACATACAGGCGAAAGCAACGCCAGCCGCGCAGGGCACCACCATGGCCAGTGGCGGGCCGACCGGCCACCGAGAAACGCGCCAGACCGAAGCCGTAACCCGACGCCGCCCCGTTGTGAAAATTCACCGGGCCACTCAGCCGTTGATACAGGCCGTCTGGGTCATCGCGCGAGGCGTCGATGGCGCGCTCCCAGGCGATCATGTCGTCCAGGCTGCAGACCACGCCCGCATCGCCTGTCCAGTGAATGCGATTGACGGCCGGGCGGAAGCCGGATTCCAAGCTGCCTTCATAGCCCTGCGTGCCATCGGGCATCACCGCAGTGTCTGCCACCAGCCGGGCGGTGACCATGCCGACTCGCTCGAACACCGAGTCGCGCAACAGGTCATCCAGTCCCAACCCGATTTGGCGCTCCAAAGCTTCGCCAAGCAGGCGGAAATTCTGGTTGCAGTAGGAAAACCGAGTGCCGGGCTCGAATTGCAATGATGCGGTGCGACCGATCAACCAGCGCGAGGCGGCGGCATCGAACGGCGATTCGGCGGTGGCACCGCACAGCATCGCCGTCGCCCAATAATCGCGTAGGCCGGACTGGTTGTGCGCCAGATGAATCGCCCGAGGTGTGCGAACACCCAGACGCGGCATGGCGGCACGGATATGCGGGTCGAGCAGCGACAGATCGTCCAATGTCGCCAGCGCCGAGGCACAGACAAACTGCTTGGTGATCGAGCAGACACGAAACAGCGTGCGGGAGGTGATTTTGGTGCGGCGGACGATATCGGCGTATCCCCAACACTGCCGCGTCAACACCTGACCGTCGCGCACCACCGCCACCGCACCGCCCGGCCCCGGATAGTCCAGCTTGAGGGCGGCCAGCGCGTCGCCGAGCGGGTCAGCTCGCATCGATCACCGCACCTGTTGGATCGCCGAAAGCACCCAGCGGCCGCCCGGCACGCGCATGAAGGTCCAGAACTCGGTGGAGGCCACGCGCTGTCCCGGCACACCGGTCACCACGTGCCCGGCCTGATCATAGGTGACGTCCACCATCGAGAACCGCATCGAGACGGTGGCGTAATCCCGTCCCTCCTCGCTCCACGCCTCGGACAGATCGCCCGCGTCGAGATGCACGTCGCTGACGATATTGCGCACGCCTCGGCTGGTCTGCTCGGCCAATTGCTCGCCAAAATAGGAGACCATTTCGGGGGTGGCGATCAGGCGGAGAGTGGCGATGTCGTGCTGCGACCACGCCTGTTGGACGCCGTAGAGGATCTGCTCGTAGGCCTGATAATCGGTGGGGCCGATCGGGATGGCATGCAGCGAGGGCGGTGCTTGCTGCATACCGGGCGGCGGCATCATGCCGGGGCCGGGTGGGGTGGAAGTGCTGCCACCACTGAAGAACATCCGCGCGATGAAGCGCACCACAAAGAAGATCAGCGCGAGTTGCAGGATCATCCCGAAGATCCCGCCAAACCCGCCATGGAACATGCCGCCACCGAGCAACAGGCCAAGCAACCCGCCGCCGATCAGGCCACCCATGAAGCCACCGAACAGCGAAGGACGCTGCTGCGGCTGCGCGTAACCGGGCGTGGGTGAAGGGCTGTTGGGCGTGAGACTGCGCTGCATCGGCAGCGCGCCGTTGGGCGCGGACCTCGTGGCCGGAGGTGCGGAGAAGGTTTGGCTGCCCCTGCTGCCGAATGAGCCGCCATCGCCGGCCTTGGCCAGCACCAATCCGGGGGCGGCAGCGAGCAACAGACAGATTACGGCGATCAGAACGCGACGCATGGTGGCTCCTGGTTTGTCTCCGCATGGATATAATCATGCGCGACGTGGAATGTCAGGGTTTCGCCGCGCGGCTTGACGCTTTCACGCTTCTCCTCAATCGTTCGGAGCAATTCAAACCCCGCGCGTCGAGTCCTGTCGAAGGGCGGCGGGGACAAAACGGCAGGGGAGGAACGGCAGACATGTTCACCCCCTGGCTTCTCATCCTCGTCCGCGCTGGCTCGACGGCCTTCATCGTGGTGCTGGCCTCGGGCCTTGCCGAGGCGTTCGGCCCGTTCTGGGGGGCACTGGTCACCAGCCTGCCGATCTCCAGCGGTCCAGCCTATGTCTTCCTGGCGATGGAGCATGACGACGCCTTCATCGCCGCCGCCGCACTGAGCAGCTTCACCACCCATGCGGCGATTGTCTGTTTCGTCGTCACCTACGCGCTGACGGCCAAGCGGCTCCCATTGTGGCAGGGTCTGAGCCTTGCCTTGCTTTCCTGGTTCTCGGTCGCTGCCACGCTGCGGCAATTCGAATGGAGCCCGGCGGGCGTGGTGGTGCTGAATCTGGTGTTGTTCGGCGTCGGATTCCGTCTGCTGCGCGGGATGGCCCAGCAGTCTCACACTGGCGGCGGCGTGGCCGTGTCGCGACGCTGGTATGACCTGCCGCTGCGCGCGGTGTCGGTGGCAAGCCTCGTCACCTTCGTCGTGCTCGCCAGCGGCGCCATCGGCCCGTCGGCGACCGGGATGGCGGCAGTGTTTCCGGTCAGTCTGAGCAGCCTGTTCATCATCCTGCGCCCCCGCATCGGGGCTGCGGCCTCGGCGATGCTGGCGGCGAACACGCTGCGCGGAATGGTGGGGTTCGGCGCGACGTTGTTCACGCTGGCCGTCAGCGCCGTGCCGCTGGGGGCGACACAGGCGCTGATCTTGGCCTTGGCCGTCGCGTTTGTTTGTTCGGGGGTGATGCTCGTTTTCAGGAACACCAAACCGTCATCCTGAGCGAAGCGTCAGGATGACGGTTTGGTGGGGATTTCAACGCATCA
>CAITEF010000239.1 GCA_903891315.1 uncultured Rhodospirillales bacterium
AGCCGCTGGGCATCGCCTATGGCACGCTGGAACTGCCGGCCCTGCTGGAAGACAGCCGCCGCCTGCACGCCCGACGCGCCAACGCGCATGCGCCGGGGCCGCTGATTCCGGTGGTGCATGCCGACCATTTCACCATTCTGGACGAGTTGCAGAAGGTGGACGGTATTCTGACGCGCGCGGTGTTGGATTTGGCGCGCTGAGGTCAACGACAATTCGTCATCCTGACGCTTCGCTCAGGATGACGGTCGGGTGGCGGTCGTCGTCAGATATACCGGATCAACACGAATCCACCGACAATCGCGGCGGCGGCGATGCTTGTCACCAGCATCAGCCGGTGTTCGATGAACGTGCGAACGGGCGGGCCGAAGCGTCGCAGCAAGGCGGCCTCCAGAAAGAACCGCCCGCTGCGGGTGACGATGCAGGCAGCGATGAAGGCGGGGATGTTCATCTGTGCCACACCGGCGGCAATCGTAATGATCTTGAACGGGATCGGCAGCAGACCCTTGAGCAGGATGATCATCACCCCGTTTTCGGCGAAACGCTGGCGGAAGACTTCGAATTGCGCCGAGTAGTGGTACATCTCCAGGATCGGCTTGGCGACTTGCTCATAGAGCAGGGCTCCGATGGCATAGCCGAGCAAGCCGCCCAACACGCTTGAGACCGAGCAGATCAGCGCATAGCGCCAGGCGCGCTCCGGCTTGGCGAGGGCCATCGGCAGCAGCAGCGTGTCGGGCGGGATCGGGAAGAAGCTGCTCTCGGCAAATGCCACCACGGCCAGCCACAAACCGGCACGCGGCGAGGCGGCCAGCGAGAGGATGAAATCGTAGAGACGACGAAGCATGCGAGCGTTCCTGCAAGGGTGATGCGCTGTCTGCCCGATCCTGGCCGCTTTACCAAGCCCGCACGTGGTGCAAGAAGGCGGGAACGACGAAAGGAAACTGTCATGCGGATTGCCCTCATCCACGCTCTGCGCGCCTCGGTCACCCCGATCAACGAGGCGTTTGCCCGTTTGTGGCCGCAAGCGGTGCTGATGAATCTGCTCGATGACAGCCTCTCGGCCGATCTCGCGCGCGGGGCCGAACTGGAACGTGACATGACGCCGCGCTTCCTCACGCTCGCCCGCTATGCGCGCGGCACCGGGGCGGACGGGATTCTGTTCACCTGTTCGGCGTTTGGGCCCTGCATTGAGGCCTGTGCGGCGGATTTGCCGATCCCGGTGCTGAAGCCGACCGAGGCGATGATCGAGGACGCCGAGGCCTATGCTCGCGTCGGCGTGCTTGCGACGTTCGGCCCGACATTGGTGAGCTTGCCGCCGGAATTTGGTCGCCCGGTGGAGACCAAGCTCGCCGAGGGGGCGATGGCGGCGTTGGATGCCGGGAACCCGGACGAACATGACCGTCTTTCCGCCGAAGCGGCGAAGTCGCTGGCGGGGTGCGACGTGATTGCTCTGGCCCAGTTCAGTCTGGCGCGTGCGGCGGATCGGGTGGCGAAGGCGACGGGGAAGACGGTGTTATCGACGCCGGATTCGGCGGTTCGGAAGTTGCAGCGGCTTTTGGGGTAATCGATGGGAGTAGGATATTCTTGGGTTGAAGCTTGTCGGCCCCACCGTGTCATTGCAAGCGCAGCGCTTGCAATGACACGGTGGTATTGATTCAGGCTAAGCGCTCCTCGCCATGACGATAAAATCATCAATGCGCTCAAATCAGACCGAAGCCAGCACCGCTGCGCAGATCCGCTCGACATCCTGGTCCGTCAGATCCGGATGCAGCGGGAGCGCCATGATGCGGGTCGAGATGTCCTCACTCACCGGCAGTGACGACCCATCATGCGCGGCGGCGTAAGCGGGCTGATGGTGTAGCGGGCGGGGATAGTAGATCGCACTCGGCACGCCCGCCTCTTTCAACCCGGCCTGCATCTTGTCGCGTGCCGCCCCGTTCGGCAGCAGGATGGCGTAGATCGCCCAGGCGCTGACCGAATTCGGCACCAGAGCAGGCACGCCCACCGCATTGCCGAGACGGGCGGAATAGATCGCCGCAATCCGCGCGCGGGCGTCGAGTTCTTCCTGGAAGACGGTGAGTTTGGAGAGCAGCACCGCCGCCTGCAGCGTGTCGAGGCGGCCATTCATGCCGGTGCGCATCACCTCGTAGCGGGTCTTGCCCTCACCATGGGTGCGCAGCGAGCGGAACAGATCAGCGCGCTCGTCGCTCTCGGTGAACAGCGCACCGCCATCGCCGTAGCCGCCGAGCGGCTTGGAGGGGAAGAAGCTGGTGGCCGTCGCATCCGCCTGGGTGCCGAGACGCTTGCCGTGCAGGCTTGCGCCATAGGCCTGGGCGCAATCGTCCAGCGTGAACAGCCCCTCGCGCTGGGCCAAAGCCTGGATCGCGTCCCAATCGGCGGGTTGGCCGAACAGATCGACGCCGATGATCGCGCGCGGGCGGAGTTTGCCGGCGGCGCGCACTTCGGCGATGCGGCGCTCCAGGTGGTCGACATCCATCTGGAAAGTGAGCGGGTCGATATCGACGAACACCGGCGTCGCCCCCAGCACCAGCGGCACTTCGGCGGTGGCGGTGTAGGTGAAGGCGGGCAGGAACACCGCGTCGCCGCGTCCGATATCCTCGGCCATCATCGCAATCTGCAACGCGTCGGTGCCGGAGGAGACGGCAACGCAATGTTTGGCACCGACGAATGCGGCCAATTGGCGCTCAAGCTCGGCCACTTCCGGCCCGAGGATGAACATGCAATGCGCCAGCACCGCATCGATGCGCGGCTTGAGGTCGGCGATGATGCGGGCCTGTTGGGCCTTGAGGTCGAGGAACGGGATCGGCTTCGGAGCGGTCATGATATCTGTCCTGCACTTGCCCGCGCGGCACCCACATGGCCGTCGGCGTTGTGATCGAATTCGGGAACCAGGCGGCCCAGCAAGGCGAGTGCCGCCGCCGCGTCGCCTGCGTGGCAATGCTCGGCCATCTCGTCGATGTGACGGCTGACCAGGGCAGCGTCACCGGTGCGGGGGGTGGCCATCAGCAGGCCGGGGAATTCGGTG
>CAITEF010000240.1 GCA_903891315.1 uncultured Rhodospirillales bacterium
CGTCTGCCGGAGCAGCCGTGGGGGCGACCTTCGGTGCCGGAACCGTCTCCGACCGGGCGGGAGTCCGTGCCGTCGCGGCTGCAGTCTTCTTGACAGCCATAACTCAACTCCTTCCTCTCCGATCGGCTGACCTGCCCTTCAGGAAGCGGCAGGCGGTCTGATCGGCGTGCTTGGCGCAATTGCTGCGTTGCAACAACGCCTATGTATGCTGATCGGAAACCGGAATCAAGCAGAAATTGTGCAGCGCACAAAAAATCTTTGCGGTTGCGGGATGTATGGTTAAGGCGTTGAAATCTTTTGTATCTGCCATGCGGCCCCCTCGCCGGTCTCTGGACAGATCACGCGCGAGGTCACTAGCTTGCCCGCATGATCATGATCGGCAGAGCTTGGGTGGCGGTGTGGCGTCGTGCGTTCTGGGCTGTTGGCCCGGCACGGCGTCTGCCGTTGGCATGCCTGCCTTTGCTGCTCGGGCTGGCTTGCGGTTTTTTGACGCTGCCGGCTGCGGCCCAGATTGGCTCTGAGCGTTACAGTTCCATTGTCATCGATGCTGCCACCGGACGCGAATTGTCGTCGGTCAATGCCGACGAGCCGCGCTATCCGGCCAGCCTGACCAAGATGATGACGCTCTACCTCACCTTCGAGGCGGTGCACGACCGTCGGGTGTCACTTGAAACGCTGGTGCCGGTCAGTCCGCATGCAGCGCAGATGATTCCCTCGAAGCTCGGTCTGGTGCCGGGCACGAAAATCACGGTGGAGCAGGCGATATTGGGACTGGTCACCCAATCGGCCAACGATGCCGCCGCCGCTCTGGGTGAGTTGCTCGGCGGCAGTGAGCCCGCCTTCGCCGCCACCATGACGTTGCGGGCACATGGGCTTGGGATGACCCACACCACATTCCGCAACGCCTCCGGCTTGCCTGATCCGGAGCAGATATCGACGGCACGCGATTTGGCCGTGCTCGGGGCGCATCTGGTGGCGGATTATCCGGCGGAGTATCGGTATTTTTCGACCCCGAGCTTCCGCTTTCATGGCCATGTGTTCGCCAATCACGACCATCTGCTTGAATCCTACCCCGGCACCGACGGCATCAAAACCGGTTTCATCACAGCCTCGGGCTTCAATCTCGTCACGTCGGCGGTGCATGGCGATACAAGATTGATCGGCGTGGTGTTCGGCGCCGCGCGCGCTTTCGAGCGGGATCGTCATATGGAATTGCTGCTCGACCGTGGTTTTCAGATGATGGGCGAAGTCATGCCCGAGCGCGCGCGCGCCCACAATGAGGCGTCCACTGTCCGTCCGACACCGACACCGACGCCTCCACTTCCGCCCCCACCGACGCCCCCACCGCCGCCCCCACCGCCGCCCTCGTCGCGTTGGGCGGTGCAGGTCGGGGCGTTTCCCACCGAGGCAGCGGCGCGCAAGGCAGCCGAATCCGCCCGACGCCTCACGGATGGCGGACATCCGGTTGCAGCCCCGATCAACCGCGACGGGCACGCCTCATGGCGGGCGGAATTGATCGGGTTCGGTGCCAGCGAAGCCTCGGGAGCGTGCGTCGTGCTGGAACGCCACAAGATTTCCTGCATGGTGCTCAAACCCGACGCAGGCTGAGCTTCGGAATAGTCCGAATTCTGACCCGTGCTATGCGGCGCGGATTGCCTTGAGGAAGGCAGCAACGTCCTGCTTCAGCCGTCCTGATTGCGCCGACA
>CAITEF010000241.1 GCA_903891315.1 uncultured Rhodospirillales bacterium
CCGTTGAGCACGTGATGCGCGTAGATCGCCTGGATTTCCGGCAGATCGGCCAGGGTCGCCGGGCGGATGGGCATGTTGGTCATCTTGGCGTGTGTCCCGCAGCGCTGAGCTCGCAAGATACACGACCTCTCGTGCCCCTGCGTATAATTCCGGAAGTTATCCGGGTTGTGCGACAGGCGACAATGGCAAACCGGCACGCTATGTTGTTATCCACCGCAACCACCGCATACGCCGGTGGCGAGACCGTCCGGTTGGTCCGGGCGCAGATGGGGTGATGGGATGGATTCGATGGACAATCCGCAAGCCGAACCGTTGGAGCAGCCACGTGCGCCCTACGAGAACGGTGAGGCATTGCCGCGCACGCCGCTTGAGATCCGCATTCTCGCGGTGCTCGCCGCTGCCCGGTTCTATGGCTACGAGTTGGACCGCACCGATATGCGCATCGCGCGCGGCGAGAGCCCACCGCCCGCCGCCTATGTGAAATGGCTGCAAAACGCCGGGATGTGGGCGCGCGCCACGCAGATCCGCTGGCGTCAGCTGGTGGCGATGAGCGATGCCCGCCCGGTTGTGCTGTTGCTCGATGACGGCTCGGCGGCGCTGATGGTGAAAACCGACCCGGCGCGCAATGTGGTCTGGCTGAAGGACCCGGCGGCGACGTTTGAATCCGAGCCGGTGCCGGTCGATGAACTCCGCCTGTCGCAGGCCTGGTCTGGCTTGGTTCTGCTGCTCCGCCCCGAGCGCGGTTTGGCCCCGGATGATCAGCCATTCAGCCTGCAATGGGTGGTCAATCTCGTTCTGCGCGAGAAGAAGCTGCTGCGCGACATCATCGTGGGATCGGTGACGCTGGCGGTGCTGACGATCTTCCCGCCGTTGATCATCATGACGGTGGTTGACCGCGTGGTGACGCATCATTCCTGGTCCACGCTCACCCTCGTCGCGCTCCTGCTGGTGGCGGCGACGCTGTATGAGGCGGTGATTTCCTGGAGCAGGCGTCAACAGATTCTGTTCGTCGCCACCCGTCTCGATGCGAAGATGGGGCTTTATATCTTTCGCCGCCTGCTGAACCTGCCGATTGATTTCTTCGAGCGCAAACCGGCCGGCGAGATCATGCACGCCATTCATGAGACGGCGAAGATCAAGCAGTTCCTCACCGGGCGCATGCTGGCCACCGTGCTCGACCTGATCACGCTGTTCGTCATCATCCCGGTGCTGTTCGTCCTCAACCCAATGCTGACCGTGCTGATCCTGGTCTGCGGCGCGCTGATCGTCACGATCATCGCCGCCTTCATGCCGGGCTATCGACGGCTGTATTCGAAATTCATCCAGGCCGAGATCGCCAAAGGCGTGACGCTGATCGAGACCATCCACGGCATCCGCACGGTGAAATCGCTGGCGATGGAGCCGGTGCAGAAGGACGAGTGGGACAAGCGTACGGCGGCGGCGGGTGAGGCCAATCTGGCCGCGCAGAAATACGCCAACTGGCCGGCGACCTTGGTGCAGCCGCTTGAAGCGATCATGACCCGCTTCGTCACGCTGATCGGTGCTGCGATGATCCTGGAGGACGGCACCGGCTCGGTCGGCTCGCTGTTCGCGTTCATGATGCTGTCGGGCCGCGTGGCGCAGCCGCTGGTCTCGCTATCGAAGCTGATCGAGGACGCCGAAGAGCAGCGCACGGCGGTGGCCTATGCCTCGGCGATCCTGAACTCCCGCCCGGAATCGACCAATCCGTCCGCCGGTGTGCGGCCGCGTTTCGAGGGGGCGGTGAGCTTCAACAAGGTGGAGTTCACCTATCCGGGCAGCCGCACCAAGGCGCTGGATGGGGTGACGTTCGAGATCCCGCCGGGCACCATGCTGGGCCTGGTCGGGCGCTCCGGCTCGGGCAAATCGACGATCACCCGCCTGTTGCAGGGCATCAACCGCGAATACGAAGGCTTCGTGAAGATCGACGGGATGGATCTGCGCGAGATCAATCTCTCGCATCTGCGCCGCAGCTTCGGCGTGGTGTTGCAGGACAATTTCCTGTTCCGTGGCACGATCCGCGAGAACATCCTGGCCGGCCGTCCGGGCCTGACGCTGACGGATGCGGTGCGCGCCGCGCGCCTGGCGGGCGCCGAGGAGTTCATTGAGCGGATGCCGCTGGGCTACGAGACCTTTGTGGAAGAAGGCTCGCCGAACCTGTCGGGCGGCCAGCGCCAGCGTCTGGCGATTGCGCGCGCGCTGATCCATGACCCGCGCATTCTGATCCTCGATGAGGCGACATCCGCACTCGATCCGGAATCGGAAGCCTTGGTGAATGCCAACATCAAGCGGATCGCGCATGGGCGGACGATGGTGATCGTCTCGCACCGTCTGTCGTCGATCATGGATTGCCATCAGATCATGGTGATGGATCGCGGCAAGGTGGTTGATCTCGGCACGCATGACGAGTTGGTGCATCGCTGTGCGATCTATCGTCATTTGTGGACGCAGCAGAACCGGCATATCGACGCGGCCGCGGAAGCCGCGTCGGCCACCGCGCTGATCCAGGGGAACTGAGCCAATGTCGCAGGAACTGGCCCGAATCATTCCCTCCAAGGTCCCGGCCTTGCGTGACGAGGCCTATGCCGAGAACTCGCTGCTGGAGTTCCAGTCGCCGACTTCGGCACTGGTCGCCAAGCCGCCGCCAGCTTTGGCGCGCTATGCCACCTACACGCTGACCAGCATGCTGGTGGTGTTTCTCGTCGTCGCAGGCACCGTGCCGATTGATCGTGTGGTGACGGCCACCGGCAAGGTGGCGGCGCAGGGCTCGAATATCCTGCTGCAACCGCTGGAGACTTCGGTGGTGCGTTCCATTGATGTGCGCGTCGGCCAGCGGGTGCAGAAAGGCGATTTGCTCGCCCGGCTCGACCCGACCTTCTCCGGGGCCGATGCGTCGAGCCTGCAGCAACAGACCGACAGTTTGCAGACCGAGGTGGATCGGCTGACGGCGGAGGCGAATGGGCGCGAATATTTCGGGCCGGCGACGCCGCCTGGGCAGTTGCAGACCGCGATCTTCAAGCAGCGTCAGGCCGAGCACGGCTTCAAGCTGGAGAATTATCGCCAGAAGATCAGCTCGCTTTCCTCCGCTCTCGACAAGGCGCGCAGCGACATCGTCGGCTACTCGGAGCAGGTGCGCATTGCCAGCGATATGCTCGCCGCCCGTCAGCGCTTGGAGCGCGAGGGTGTCGGAAGCAAGTTCAACACGCAGCAGGCATTGTCGCAGGTGACGGATCAGCGACGGGCGCTGGCGGCCGCACAGGCGACGGCGTCGTCGGCGCAGCGTGATATTGACGCGCAGAGCGCAGAGCGCGACGGCTATGAGCAGCAATATCGGGCCGAGGTGTCGCAGCAGCTCACCGAAGCCAGCCGCAAGCTGGCCGATGCGTCCGAGCAGCTGAACAAGGCCAAGCGCCGACGTGACCTTGTTGATCTGCGCGCCGATCAGAATGCCACCGTGTTGGCGGTGGCGAAGGTCTCTGTGGGTTCGGTGCTGAACGCGGCCGAGCCGTTCATCACCCTGGTGCCGGATGACAGCCCGATGGAAGTCGACGCGGCCATCCCGGCCGCCGATGTCGGCTTCATCCGCAACGGTGATCCGGTGGTGGTGAAGTTCGACGCCTATCGGTTCTATGAGCATGGATATGCCGAGGGACATGTTCGCGTGGTCGCCCCTGACAGTCAGGTGACGCCGACCGAGGGGCCGGACAAGCCGAAGGCGGATTCGGTGCCGCTGGGGGCCTCGCTGTATCGGGTGAAGATCGCCTTCGACGCGATGAAGATGACCAATCTGCCAGCTGATTTCCGCCTACAGCCCGGTCTGGGTGTCGAGGCGGATATCAAGGTGGGTCGGCGGACGATGCTGAACTATCTGTTGGGCCGGTTCATTCCGGTGCTCACCGAAGGCATGCGCGAGCCATGACCGGCACGCGCGTTCGGCGGGGCTGAGAGATGGCGTTGTTCGGATTGTTCACCGGCCCGAAAGGCAATCTGCGCGCGGCGTTGACGCTCATCGAGAGCGGCAAGCGGGCGGCTGCGTTCAAGAAGCTGAGCAAAGCGGCCCAGGCCGGATTGCCGGAGGCGCAATACCAAATCGCGCGCTCCTATATGGAAGGCGCGGGCGCGCCAGGCAGCGTGCTGGAGGCCAAGCGCTGGCTGGAACGCTCGGCCGAGGCCGGGTTTGTGCCAGCGCAATCCATGCTGGCGGCGTTCTATGTGCAGGGCGTGCCGATCGAGGCGCCGGATGCCGCCCCTGGCATGCTGGCGGGCACCGTCTCGGCCAATCTGTTCGGTCGCGCCAATGTGCAGGCACCGCCGGATTTTGATCAGGCGGCGCATTGGGCAGCACGGGCCTCAGAGGGGGGCTCGCACGAGGCGCAGGCGCTGCTCGCTTATCTGAAGCTCAACGGCCCCGAGCATCTGCGCGATGTCGCGGGGTCGGACGCGCTGTATGCCAAATCAGCTGCCGGAAACTGCCCGCAAGGCCAGCTCGGCCATGGCGTGGCATTGCTGAAGACGGCCAAGACGCCAGAGGATTACGCCGAGGCGGCGGTTCATCTCAAGGCAGCCACCGAGGCTGGGCTGGGAACGGCGCAATATCTGCTCGGGCTGCTCTATGATCGCGGCGAAGGTGTCGAGGCGGACGTGGTGCGCGCGGCCGAGTTGTTCCACGAGGCCGCACAGAAGAAGGTGCGCAACGCGATGACGCGGTACGGCATCGCGTTGCTCAACGGTCGTGGTACTGAGGCCGATCCGGTGATGGCGGAGAGCTGGCTGCGTCGCGCCGCCCTGCAGGGAGACGCGGAGGCGGCCGCCACAGTCGGTCAGATCTATGCACGCGGCGGCGGCGCGCTGCCGCCCAACATGACTGAGGCCGCCGTATGGCTGCGTCGGGCCGCAGAGGCCGGGCATACCGGGGCGGCGCGCGCGATGGGTGCGATGTATATGAACGGCGAGGGCGTGCGTCGCGACATTGTCGAAGCGGCGTCCTGGTTCCGTCGCGCCGCTGAGGGTGGTCTGGTCCAGGCGCGGTACGACATGGCGGCGATGGTGCTGCAACGCATCGCCTCCCCGGAAGATTCGGCGGCCACCGCACTTTGGTTCAAGGGCGAAGCCGACAAGGGTGATCTGGTGGCGGCGTATAATTACGGCGTCTGCCTCGCCGAGGGGCTTGGGGTTGAGAAGAACCTCGGCGAGGCCATCCGGTATCTGCGGCAATCGGCCGAGAAGGTCGCCAATGCGCAGTATTGGTATGGGCGGTTGCTGCGCGAGGCCCAGGGCGACCTGAAGAACGAGGGCGAGGCGCGGATCTGGCTCGCCAAGGCCGCCGAGGCCGGGATCGTCGATGCGCAGGTCTCGCTGGCGGATATGTTGGTCAATGGGCTGGGCGGACCACGTGATCATGAAGCGGCGCTGAACTGGTTCCGCCGCGCCGCCAATCAGGGCCATGTCGGCGCGATGTTCGCGCTGGGGGCGCTTTATGGCGGTGGGCATGAATTGATGTGGGACCGCCGCATCGCGCAAAGCTGGTTCATCGCCGCCGCCGAGCGGGGCCATGCGCAGTCGATGATGCTGGCAGGTCGCTATCTCGCCCGTGGCCTGGGCGGTCAGCGCGACAAGGCGCAGGCGAAGATCTGGTTCGAGCGCGCGCTTTCCGCCGGGATCACCGATGCGCAGGTGGAGCTCGACGAACTGGCCAAGGCCGCACCGCAGCCGGAGCCGGAACCTGCCTGAGCCCTCACACGCGGCGTCTGCCTGCCTGGAGCAGGCCGAGGCGGCACAGTTGCATGGGGATATTTCCGCTGAACGCGATTGGCTGGAACGGGCGCATCGTCTGCTGCCGGACGAGCCGACCATCGCCTTCAGGCTTGGGCTGTTTCTGCTGACGCACGCCCCGGCCGAGGCCTTGGCGAAATTGGAGATTGCGGCACGACGGGCTGATACGCGCGAGATTTGGCTTGCGCTGGCCATGTTGCGTGAAGGAGCCGCGCGCGAGGCGGCGGTTCGGCATTTGCTGACGCGGTTCGTGCTGCCGGAGAGCGTCGTCAGGCCGCCCTGGCTCACCGGCTGGCAGATCGGCGCCGAGCGGCGGGATTTCGTCGAAGCCTGCGTCCGTGAGCAGTATGGCGGCATCGCCGGATGGGCGTGGCATCCGGCCGATCCGGATCGTCTGCCGCTGCTGGTGCTGGAGGACGCGGCCGGACATCGACGCGAGATTTTGGCGGATCGCGACATGGAGCCGCTGCGCCCGCTCACCCAACCACGCGGTTTCGAGATTGGCGCTCGCTCGTTGGTTTTGTGGGCACCGCTGGTGCATGTGCGCGACGCCTCAGGTCGCGACCTGCCGGGCAGCCCGGTGGTGCGCGGCGCCATCCATGCGCCGCAACCGCACAGGAAAGCGTTTCCAAAACCATTGCGCACCACCCAAATCAGCCCGGTCTGCCTGGTGATTCCGGCCTATCGTGACGCGGCGGCGCTGCGCGCTTGCCTCGACTCGATCCGGGCGAGCGGTGATGCGGCTCAGGTCATTGTGGTTGACGATGCCTCGCCGGAGCCAATGGTTCAGCGATTGCTTAACCATCGCGCGAGCAGCGGCGAGATCATCCTGATCCGGCATGCCAGCAATCGGGGCTTTCCGATCAGCGCCAATGCGGGCCTGCGCGCCGCCCTCGCCTTGCCGGTGCCGCATGATATGGTGTTGCTGAACGCCGACACGACGCTGCCGCTTGCGCAAAGCGCGTCTTGGCTGGAGCGGCTGCGGGAAGCGGTGCATTCCGCCCCTGACATCGCATCGGCAACTCCGCTGTCCAATGCGGGTGGGATCACCTCCTATCCTTCGCGCGACGGGTGCAACCAAATGCCCAATGCGGCGCAGCTCGCCCGGCTCGACGCCCAGGCGGCCCAGGTGAATGCGAGGGTGTCCGTCGATCTGCCGACCGGCGTGGGGTTTTGCCTGTATCTGCGGCATGAGGCGCTGACGGAGATCGGGTTGCTGCGTGAGGATCTGTTCGCCCAGGGCTATGGCGAGGAAAACGACTGGTGCCGCCGCGCCGCCGCAAAGGGATGGCGGCACATGGCGGCGGCGAATGTGGTGATCGGGCACAAAGGTGGCGCTTCGTTCGGGACCGCCAAAGAGGCGCTGATGGCGCGCAATCTGGGGGTGCTGGAGGCGGTGCATCCCGGCTATGGCAGGCTTGTGCAGGCCTGGGCGGGAGCAGTGCCCGCCGAAGACAAGCTGGCCGCCGCCCGTCGCGCATTGGATATCGCGCGTTGGCTCGCCCGCCCACGCAGGCGTGCCACGCTGCTGGTCACCCATGTCAGCGGCGGTGGGGTGGAGCGGGCGGTCCAGCAACGGGCAGTGGAAATCGCGGCACGGCGGCAACGCGCAATCATTCTGCGCCCGCTTGCCGAGCCGAATGACCGTGACGGCGCGGCCCTGCCTGGCTGGTGCGTGGTGCAGGATGCGGCTGAGGCAGATGCTTTCCCGAACCTTGCGTTTCGCCTGCCGGACGAGGCGTCTGCGCTTGCGAGTTTGCTGCGCGACAGCCAAGCGGCGGCGATCGAGATTCATCATCGCCTTGGCCATCACGGATCGTTGGTGGGAATTCTGACATCGCTGTCTCTGCCGATGTCTTACGTTCTGCACGACTACGCCGAACTCTGCCCGCGCATCACCTTCCTCGGGCCGCAGCATCACTATTGCGGCGAACCGACCGCACCCGAGACCTGTGCGAGCTGCGTCGCCACTGCGGGTGAACGCAATCTGCGCGGGCTGGATGTGACGACATTGCGCGAGACCACGGCCGGTGAATGGCGGGCGGCAAGGCAGGTGAGCGTTCCCTCACCAGATATGGCGCGCAGGCTCCGCCGCTATGTGCCAGATGTGGAGGTGCAGATCGCAGCGCCAGAGGACGATTCCACCCTGCCCGCTCCCACTCCGCCACGGCGTCAAGGCGAGACGGTGGTGGCGGTGATCGGGGCGATCTCCATCGACAAAGGCTTCGAGGTGCTGCGCAACTGCGCTTTGGATGCGGAGCACCGCAATCTGCCACTGCGCTTCCGCCTCGTCGGACAAAGCCAGGACGACGAGGCGCTGCACGCCACCGGCCGGGTCTTCGTCACCGGGCGCTATCGCGAGGACGAGGCGGAGGCGCTGATTCGCGCGCAACGGGCGACACTCGCCTTCCTGCCCAGCGTGGTCCCGGAAAGTTGGAGCTTTGCCCTCTCGCTCGCCTGGCGGTCCGGGTTGCGGTCGCTGGTGTTCGATCTGGGGGCGATGGCGGAGCGGACGCGTCGCAGCGGATATGGCTGGGTGATTCCGCTCGGCCTTCCCATATCGCGGATCAATGATTTGCTGCTCACCTGCGGTGAACCCTGACTTGCACCAAAGCGCTGGTTTGACGATTTTGTCAGGCCAGAGCCCGACCGGATCGGAACGACACGATGACCACACGCCCCAAATCCCTCCCCTCCCCCGACATGCCGATTCCGCCACGAGCCGAGGCGCGGGTGAGCGAGTTGCTGGCTTCCGCGAGCCTGATGCGCCTGGAGGCAGGACTCTACTGCGTTGTTGTTGCTGCCTCGCCCTATGCCGATGCCCGCACCGGCCTGCCCGGCGTGCGCATCACCAAGGCCCCCGGCCCGGCCGGTCGTCCCGATTCGGTGGAGATCCGCACGATCTCGCCGGAAGGCTGGGTGGCCGCCACCGGTGACGCCGCATTGGTGCGGGTGAGCGACGGCGTGGCACACGTGATGGTGACGATTTATCAGCCACCCGGCTCCGGCAAGGAGACCGCGCCGAAGATCCAGATTTTGCCGCTGATCACCGGCCCGGGCGCGCAGGCCGCCTCGTTGCCGCAAGCCACCAAGCCGCTGCCCGCGCCGTCGCCAGAGGTTGCTCCGCCACCCGCCAAGGTGGCGATGGATGTGATGGCGCATATTCAGACCAGAGGCGACATCGGCACCCGGTTCGGCGATTGGCTGGGCGAGCAGGGCAGCGGCCATTGGATTGAGGGCTTCGTGATTTCCCCCACCAATGGAATTGCCCTTGCCGACATTGAATATCAGGTCGTACTCGGTCGCGGCTGGTCCTCACCCTGGGTGGAAGGCGGACAATTCGCGGGCAGTCGTGGGATGAATTTGCCGATCCTCGGCCTGCGCGTGCGCCTGCTCGGCGAGGCGGCCAAGAGTTTCGAATTGCGCTATGCGGCCCATTTCATCGATGGCAGCGAGGTGGGCCCGGTGGGCTTGGGCGAGGCGTGCGAGTCGGCGGCGTTGGTGGCGGTGGAGGCGATCCGCATCGAGATCACGCCGAAGATCGCAGCTGACGTGAGCGAGGGCGCCGCCAAGGGAAAGAAGCGCGGCGGCAAGGCGCGCTGATGCGTTTTCTGTTCGTCCATCAGACTTTCCCCGGCCAGTATCTTCACATCGCCCGGCACCTCGCTGCCGACCCGCGGCACGAGGTGCTGTTTATCGCCCAGATGTCCAGCCTCGAACTGCCGGGGGTGCGCCGGGTGTCCTACCGGTTCAACCGGAAGAAGCGGGCCGATCTGCATCCGTCCGTGCAGGATTACGAGATCGCGATCCAGCGCGCCGATGTGGTGGAGGCGCGCGCGCGCAGTCTCAAGGCGCTCGGATTCACCCCTGATCTGATCATCGGCCACCATGGCTGGGGCGAGATGTTGCATCTCTCCGACATTTGGCCGGGCGTGAAGATGCTCGGCTATTTCGAGTTTTATTACCATGTGCGCGGGTTCGACGTGAATTTCGACCCAGAATTCCCGCTGCTGCCGGACCATGAGCCGCGCGTGCGGGCGATGAACGCGATCAATCACGCAGCCCTCGCCCTCGAACAACACGGCCAGACGCCGACGAAATTCCAGCTCTCCGCCTATCCGCAATGGGCACGTCCGCAGATCAAGCTGCTGCCGGAGGGGGCGAGACTCGATATCTGCCGCCCCGATCCGCTGGTGTTCCGCGACGTGCTGGAGATCGACGGGATGCGCGTCGAGCCGGGGGACAAGTTGGTCACTTATGTGGCGCGCAATCTGGAGCCGTATCGCGGCTATCACGTGATGATGCGGGCGTTGCCAAGGCTGATGGCCGAGCGGCCGGATGTGAAGGTGGTGTTGCTGGGCGGCGATGATGTCAGCTACGGCGCGAAACTGGCCGGCGAGACCTGGCGCGAGCATTTCACCCAGCTGCTGGCGGGCCAATATGATGCCGAGCGGGTGCGGATGCCGGGACAGGTGTCGTATGACGCCTATCTCAAGTTGCTGCAGCGCTCGGACGCGCATGTCTATCTCACCTACCCCTTCGTCGCCTCCTGGTCGCTGCGCGAAGCGATGGCCTGCGGTTGCGCGATTATCGGCTCGGATGTCGAACCGGTGCGCGAATTCATCGCCGACCGCAAAACCGGCCTTCTGGCTCGCCCGCTCGATCCGGATGCGACGACGGACGCCATTCTGGAAGTTCTTGAAGACCAGTTAAGAATTCACCGTGCACACGATCTGTAGTGCCTGCATCTACTGAAGCAGAAGAAGCACCACCTGAAAGATCTCGACCAAATTCGTCAATCCAAACACAAAGTGGAGTCATCATCTTAATTTGCTGGAATACTGCTCGCATGTTCTGCTCTGACTGACCAACAAAAGAGTTCATAACTTGACTGATTCCAGTACGAGCCAAGTCAAGACCTAGTTCGTGAGCAGTTGCTTGACAGATGGCTGACTTGCCAGTGCCTGGAACGCCCACCATAAGAACTCTTCTAATTGGTACAACGCCAAAAGATTTTGCTTGCTCTCTATTATCCCAAAGAAGTTTAGTTCTCTGAATAATATCTTTAATATTATCTAAGCCACCGATGTTAGCAAAAGATATAGTTGGCTTAATGATCTCTAGAATACCGGCCTGTTTAATCTTAGCC
>CAITEF010000242.1 GCA_903891315.1 uncultured Rhodospirillales bacterium
CAAAGATATGCACTCGGTCGCCGCACATCGGGTTGTCGCCCTTTGCCTCGGCATCGAACGCCGCCAGACGGCTGCCATGCTTCGGGGCGCGGCCCCGTTGCATGATGCTGTCCTGGTAGAGCTGGCGCAGATCGTCGAACATCACTGGAAGAACTCCCGGACGCGGATCAGCGAAGCCGCCAGCGCGTCGATTTCTTCCATCGTCGTGTAGACGCCGAAACTGGCGCGCGAGGAGCTCTCCACCCCCAAGCGCCGCATCAATGGCTCCGCGCAATGCAAACCGGCGCGCACCGCGATGCCCTGACGATCCAGCAAAGTTGCCACGTCATGCGCATGGGCCCCGTCGAGGGTGAACGAGATCACCCCTCCCCGATCCTGCGCGCGGCCCTGCACCTTCACGCCCTCGATCGCCGAGAGTTTGGCCAGTGCGTGTTCGGTCAGCGCGCGTTCATGTGCCGCAATCGCGTCCATGCCGATCGCCTGCACGTAATCGATGGCTGCCTTCAGCCCGATCCCCTCCAGAATGGCGGGGGTGCCGGCCTCGAATTTGAACGGCGCGTCATTCCAGGTGGTGACTTCGAAGCTCACCGACCGGATCATGTCCCCGCCGCCCAACCAAGGCGGCATCGCATCAAGCAATTCGCGCTTTGCGTAGAGTGCCCCGATCCCGGTCGGGCCATAGAGCTTGTGGCCGGTCATCGCAAAGAAATCGACATCCAGCGCCTGCACGTCGATCCGCCGATGCACCACCGATTGCGAACCATCGAGCATCGCCTTGGCACCATATTGATGCGCGAGTTTGACGATCCGTTCGGCGGGCGTGTAGGTGCCGAGCACGTTTGACATATGGGTGATCGAGACGAGGCCGACGCGGCGGTCCTGCAACAGCGCCTCATAGCCCTCCATATCGATTTCACCCGCATCGGTGATCGGGGCGATGCGCAATTCGATGCCGTGGCTGTCGCGCAGCATCTGCCAGGGGACGAGATTGGCGTGGTGCTCCATCGCCGAGATCACCACCGCCTGACCCGGCTTGAGAATGCCGCCGCCATAGCAGCGCGCCACCAGGTTCATCGCCTCGGTGGAGGAATGGGTGATGACGATGTGGCTGCGATCCGGCGCGTTGAGCAGGCTGGCGAGCGCGTCGCGCACCTCCTCATAGGCCTCGGTGGTCCGCTCGCTCATCCAATGCAGACCGCGATGGACGTTGGCGTATTGGTGCTCCATCGCATGCACCATCGCGTCTATCACCACGCGCGGCTTCTGGGCCGAGGCAGCGCTGTCGAGGAACACGAGATCCTTGCCGCGAATCTTCTCCTTCAGGATCGGGAAATCCTGGCGGATGCGGACGATGTCGAAACCGGCGGGGGTGAGCGCGTTCATACCGGCTTCACTCCCCACCAGGCATCGACACACCGTTCCATCGCCACGCGCCCGGCCTCGTGCGAGATACCTTCGATAGCCTCGGCCAAGAATGCGCGGATCAAAATCGCGCGGGCTTCCTCGTGCGGAATGCCGCGGCTGCGCAGATAGAACAATTGCTCAGCGTCGATCTCACCCACCGTGGCCCCATGCGAGCATTTCACGTCGTCGGCGTAGATTTCGAGCTGCGGCTTGCTGCTCATCTCGCAATCACGGCTGAGCAGCAGCGCCTGGTTCATCTGATAGCCGTCGGTCTTCTGCGCACCACGCGCGACCTCGATCTTGCCTTGAAATACCCCGCGCGCAGCGTTGTCGAGCACGGTTTTCACCGTCTGACGCGACGCGCAATGCGGTGCAGCGTGGCGGATGATCGTGGTGAAATCGCCATGCTGCTGGCCGCGCAGCATGCGGGCGGCGTTCAGATGGGCAATCGCGTTGGGGCCAGCGAGTGTCGCATGCACCTCGTTGCGCGACAGCCGGGCACCGATGGTGAGCGTGAAGCTGTCATATTCGCCGCCCTCGGCAATATCGGCGGCAATGGTGGCGAACGAGAAGGCGCGGGAGCTTTCCAACTGCATCCGCAGATGCGTTAGATGCGCCGCTTCGCCAGCGCGAATCGCCAGCACGGTGTTGCTGAGATAAACGCCCTCGCCCACCGCCACATCGATCAGCGTGAGCTTGGCTCCGCGACCAAGCGTGACCGCATGACGGGGATGGAACGCGCCAGGCCGACCATCGCGGTCCAGCGCAAGGCTGGCGAGCACCAGCGTGCCTCCGTCCACGCCGTCGGCCACGACGATCTCGGCACCGTCTTCAGACAACATCGTGTTCAGATCGACCATCTTCTCGCCGGTCAACACCGCCTCACCGGCCGGGCCACCGACGCGAACCGCAATGCCATCTGGCGGGGTGGACAAATCGGGGCGGTAGCGACCTTCGACGAAGACGAGACGTGGTGCGTCGATTTCCGGCAGACGTGCGAGCAGGCGGGCGCAATCTTCCACCGGGGTGAGCGGCTCGACAAACTGGATGTCGGCCATCGGACGCAAATGGGTGAAGCGCCACGCCTCCTCGCGTGGTTGCGGCAGGCCAGCCTCGCGCAGACGCGCCGCCGCCTCGTCCCGTGCGGTCAGGCTGCCAGGCAGACGGGCACGCAGGCCCTCGTAGCGGCTGAGGAAGGCCTGGGCCGTGGCGTCGAGCGCCTTGGTCTTCAGCGCCGCACTCATGCCGCTTCGGCCACGATGCCAGCATAACCGTTGGCTTCGAGTTCCTTCGCCAGTTCCGGCCCACCCGAGCGGATGATGCGGCCAGCCGAGAGCACATGCACCCGGTCGGGCACGATATAGTCGAGCAGGCGCTGGTAATGGGTAATCACCAGAGCCGAGAAATCCGGGCCGCGTTGGGCGTTCACGCCCTCAGCGACGATGCGCAGCGCGTCAATGTCGAGGCCGGAGTCGGTCTCGTCGAGGATGGCGAGCTTCGGCTTGAGGATTGCCATCTGCAGCACCTCGTTGCGCTTCTTCTCACCACCCGAGAAGCCGACATTGACGTTGCGCTTGAGCATGTCGTCCGGCATCGACAGCCGCTTCATCTCGGCGCGCGCCAGCTTAAGGAACGACGGCGCATCCATCTCCGCCTCGCCGCGCGCCCGGCGCAGAGCATTCAGCGCGGTGCGCAGGAAATTCGCGTTGCCGACGCCCGGCAGTTCAACCGGATACTGGAAGGCAAGGAACACCCCGAGAGCGGCGCGTTCTTCCGGCTCCAGTTCCAGCAAATCCTTGCCATCGAACGACGCCTCGCCGCCGGTGACTTCGTAGCCCGGACGACCGGAGAGAATATAAGAAAGCGTGGACTTGCCCGCGCCGTTCGGCCCCATGATCGCATGCACCTCACCCGGCGGAACCACCAGGTCCACCCCGTTGAGGATTTGCTTGTCGCCGATGGCGGCGGTGAGGCCCTTGATTTCCAGCATTGTCGTATCCTTAACCAACCGAGCCTTCGAGCGAGATCGCCAACAATTTCTGCGCCTCGACTGCAAATTCCATCGGCAATTCCTTCAGCACGTCCCGGCAGAAGCCGTTGACGATCATACCCACCGCGTCTTCCTGGCTCAGCCCACGCGAGCGGCAATAGAACAGCTGATCATCGCTGATCTTGCTCGTCGTCGCCTCGTGTTCGAGCTTGGCGGTGGGGTTGCGGCTTTCGATATAGGGCACCGTGTGTGCGCCGCATTGATCGCCGATCAGCAAACTGTCGCACTGGGTGAAATTCCGCGCGCCCTCAGCCTTCGCCAACACTTTCACCAGACCGCGATAGGTGTTGTTCGACTTACCCGCCGAGATGCCCTTGGAGATGATCGTGCTCGACGTATTGCGTCCGATATGGATCATCTTGGTGCCGGTATCGGCCTGCTGATGATTGGTCGTCACCGCCACCGAGTAGAACTCACCAACACTGCCGTCGCCCTGCAGGATACAGGACGGATATTTCCAGGTGATCGCCGAGCCGGTCTCAACCTGCGTCCAGGAGATCTTCGATCGCGCACCACGGCAGGCGCCGCGCTTG
>CAITEF010000243.1 GCA_903891315.1 uncultured Rhodospirillales bacterium
CTAGGTTCCGCAAACCGTTCTGGTTTCTGCAACTGTTGCCACTCCACAAGTTTCTAGCATTAAGAGCGGGCTGCAACGCTCCACAAGACCGCGCCGCGCGCGCATAGCGCGGGGACGACAGTGGCATGTCCTTTGCCATTGATTCGCCTCGGCCATGCAACCAGCTGTTCCCGTGGAATATGCCGTGCAGATGTGACGATATGCATCCGCGACGCGATTGCAGGTCGGGCAGGTCGGCCAGGTTCAGGGCGCATCTACCAGCTGTACGATTCATTTCTCCCTGTCGCCGACGATGAATACTGCCCAGGCCTCCATCATGGCCCTACGCCGCTCCAACAGGTCACCGCGCTGATAAGCCCGTGTCGTAGCGTCGCCGACAACATGGGCCAGTGCAGCTTCCGCAATATCGGTGGAATAGCTGTTGTCTGCTGCCCAATCGCGGAAGCTGGAGCGGAAGCCATGGGGCACCGCGGGAACGCCGAGAACATCCGACCAGAACGGAGCATCCGCATCGCCAGCAGTGTCGCTCTTGTTCATCCGCTTGATAACCGCCGCCAGCGTCATGTCCGAAAGGGTGCCAGCCGCACCGGGCCAGACGATATCCGAGCGATCCGGCCGCCTCCCCTCACGCTCGTCGGTCGCAACCCTCAGACGATCCTGAAGAATGGCCACTGCTGCAGCTGACAACGGGACACGGTGTTCACGGCCGGCTTTGATCCGTTCGGGCGGAACGGTCCATGTGCAGAGTTCCAGGTCGATTTCACGCCAGGTCATCCCGCGTACTTCACCACTGCGCGCTGCGGTCATCACCGTGAAGCGAAGTGCAAGTGGCGCGAGGCCGGACATCAGATGCAGACGAGCCATGAACGCTGGCACCCTCCGCCAGGCCAGAGCTGGGTGGTGACGCACCCGACGGAGCTTCGCAGGAGACGGCAGAATAGCGTCCAGGTGGCCTTTCCATATTGCCGGGTTTAACCCGCGTTCCCGCCAGCCATGGGCGGCACTGTAAGCCATCACGGCCTCGATCCGCTGCCTCACCCTGGATGCCGTCTCAGGCTTCACCGACCAGATCGGTTGCAATATCGCCAGGACATCATCGGTATCGACATTGGCCACCGGCTTCGACCCAATGGCCGGCAGAGCGTAGGCTTCCAAGGAAGCGACCACCTGATCCGCGTGCCTCTTGTTCCGCCAACCGGCTCTATGGCCTGCCACAAAGGCACCTGCAGCCTTTGCGAACGTAATCGTTTCCTTGTGCGATGCCGTCTCAGCGGCATCAGCCTGCTCTATGGCGCGCTCCTTTGCCTCACGCTTCTGAGCTTGGGGGTCTATCCCCGATGCGACCGCGGACCTCGCAGCAGAAGCAGCCACACGGGCATCTGCCAGGGAGACCAGGGGGAAGCCGCCCAAACCCATGACGCGCCGCTTTCCAGCAAACGTGTAGCGAAAGACCCACGACGCCCGAACCGGATCGACCCTTAGGTACAATCCCTTTTCGTCGATGTGCAGCCCTTCCTTGGCGGACCTCGCCAGCGCCAGACATTCCGTTGCCCTAAGCGTCATCTGACTGCTCTCCGCCCGCTGGCCGAACGCCTCTGGGTATACCTCTGGGTATACCTACCGCCTGTCGATATCCAGCGCTATTGGCCGCCAATGGGCACCATGGCGGCGCTCTAAGCCAGCTTATAAGCCATATTTATCCTGGGAAATCGGCAGAATAGGCGGCGAATTGTAGGGACACCCTGTCCGCCAGCCGTCCACTGACATTCATGTTGCGATCGCTGCAGTGCAGTCCAGGATAGTGCCGCGGGCACCATACGGAAGTCCGTTGCGATTTCAACTCGGAGTGTGCGGCGGCGGGTAGCGGTGCCGCCACGCC
>CAITEF010000244.1 GCA_903891315.1 uncultured Rhodospirillales bacterium
GCGATGTCCTTGATCCGCACTTGCGCCTGTGCTGGCGGCGACGCGACCGCGAGCAGCCCCATCCAAACTGACAAAGCCGCAACCACCACCCGCATGATGCGGCCGGCGATCGTCGTGGCGCTCATCCTTCGTTCAGATTTGCGTTGCATGCTGCTCCACACCGCCCGCGTTCTGCGGGCTTGGCTGGCAGTCTCCGTGATCGAGGTTAGCAAATGGCAAACGTAGCCTGCCCGATGGCAGAAAGATGATCGGAGGTGTTCCTCTGGTTGGTGGAGTCCCGCCAGCACGCGGTGATTCGTCATTGCGAGCCGGATCGGCGAATTTTCAAATCCCGCAGGATGCTGCGGAATCCGTCCGTTCCCCGGCGGTGACCAGCGCTGGTGGCGTATCTGTCCTGTCAGCCATGCTGACACTACAGGAGGTTGAACCGCCGCAGGAGCGCAATCGGCGGGCAAGGAAGCTTGGGGAGAAGCGGTTGGCGTTGCTCGCCCGATTACAGGCTGAGGTGCTCGGAAGCGGCCCATCCATTCAACTTCTCATCGCATTGCAGGAATTGTCTGCTGACTCGGCAATTGCGCATGATCCTGGGCTGCGCGAGGTGCTTGATGGCATCGCCTTGCGCTGTGCCGTGGAACAAGAACGACTTTCTCAGGCCATGCAACGCAGCAAACCTGCATAACGCCCCTTGGCGGGTTGGGGGGTGGTGGCTATAAGCCCGGCAAACAGCGTTGTCGGCGTTTTTGCCGATGAGTTACGAAGCAGGATTGCCACTCGATGATGGTTACACTGCCACCCGATTATCGTCCGTCTGAGCATGAAGACTTCATGAATCCGCTGCAGCTGGAATATTTCCGCCAGAAGCTGCTGCGTTGGCGCGCCGACCTGTTGCGTGAAGCTGATGGGACCCTGGCCAGCCTGGGCGAAGGCGGAATCCACGAAGCCGACATCACCGACCGCGCCAGTGTTGAAACCGACCGCGCTCTGGAACGTCGCACCCGTGATCGCGCCCGCAAGCTGATCAACAAGATCGATCAGGCGCTTATGCGCATTGAGGCGGGCAGCTACGGGTTCTGCGAGGAAACCGACGAGCCAATCGGCCTCAAGCGCCTCGAAGCCCGCCCGATTGCGACTCTGTCCATCGAGGCGCAAGAGCGTCACGAGAAAATGGAACGCGTCCACCGCGACGACTGAGGCGCGAATGCCGCCTCAGAACGGTGCCAGGATATCGACAATCTGCTGCCCCCAGCGCGCGGTTTGCAGATCCGTCAACTGACCGCGCCCGCCATACGCGATCCGTGCCTCTGCCATCCGGTCATGCGTCACCGTGTTGTCGCTGGCGATGTCCTGTGGCCGCACCACGCCGGTGACCAGCAATTGCCGCAGTTCGCTGTTGACCAGCATTTCTTGCCGTGCGGCCACCACCAGATTGCCGTTCGGCAGCACCTGCGTGACCACCCCGGCCAGCCGCAAGGTGACGGTATCCGCGCGCTTGATTTCTCCTGTGCCATTGTTCGAATTGGTGCTGGTCGTCGACAACAAGCTGGCCGCAGAAGCTCCCGGCAGCAGATGGGGCAGGGCGCTCTCCAGCCCGAGCAGATTTGGCACGCCCATCGAATCCGCCCCGGTGCGCGACGCCGTGGTGGCGTTTTTCACGTCGGCGGTGTCGGTTGCATTGACCAAAACCGTCAACAGATCGCCCACTTGGGCCGCGCGCTGATCCTTGAAGAAGGCGCGACTGCCGGTGCGCCAGAGCGAGCCGATTTGGGGCGCTGCGGTCTGCGAAGCCGGCATCGGCATCGTCATCGGCCGGTAACTTGCCTCCTTGGTCGGGTCCGCACTCTTGCTCAGCTCAGGCGGATGACCGACCTCTGACAAGCGGTTGAGCGACCCACAACCGGCCAGCAGCAACGGCGCGGCGAGCACAATCCTGCGAATGGCGCGCATGATCATTCTCCTCAACGGGCTGAAATCTGCGCCTGCCCGCCGCGTGCCGGTCGGCGCAGCGCACTGCCGGGCAGCACGCGAACCTGATCCGGGCCGGTCACTTCGGCGTCTACGATGGCACCCGATAAAGGGTTGAGCACGCCGATCCGATCGCCCAGCCCGCCTGCCTCAGTGGCGGTTCCGGTGGCATTCAACGACAGGCCGGGGGCCGAGAGTGCGATCTGCACCGGCGCGTTCTTCTGCACGAGCACCGGAGCGGCCAAGTTGGCCAGCGTCACACTCTGCCCGACCATCACCGGCGCGCGCACGGCCAGCCCCAATGTCTGATCGATTCTCTGCGCCAGTTCCCCGCTTTGCCCGAAAGCGGTCACGCGCTGCAGCCGCACATCCTCTGGGCGAATGATCTCGCCCGCCGTCAGACGATGTGTCGCGACCACGGCCTCAGTCTTTTCCACCATCTGGCCCGACAGCCGCATTCGCTGCAGCGCCTCGCCGGGCACGGAAATCGCCAATTCGGCGGTGAAGCGCCCGCTGACCGGCTCGCGGTCGAGTTGCTCCACCACAATCTCCGGCTGACTGCCGAGCGCCACCAGCGGGGTGACGAAACCGCCAAGTTCGACATCGCTCGCCGCGTTGGTGCCGTTGTCGCGCAATGCCTTGCGAACCGCATTGGCCACCAATTCGCGCGAAACCATCTGTCCGGCACGGTCGATGACAATCTGTTCCGCACCGGAGCGTGGCCGCCAATCCAGGCCAAATTGCCGTGCGATGGCGGCGGCCTGCGCTGCCTCCACCACAATCCGGCCGCCCGGCTTCGGCCCCGGCCCGAGCACACGCTCGGCGGCGGGGCCTGCATCGTCGAACAGATCCGCCACCCGCACCTGCGGTCCTGAAAGTGTGGTGGCGCTGCGCAATGTCGCCCCGGCCGCCGGAATTGCAGTGAGCAGGGCGGCGATAATCGCGATGGTTCGCATGATGGTGCCTCAGCGCAGATTGGTCAGTGTGGAGAGCATCTCGTTGCCCGCGGTGATCACCTTCGAGTTCATCTCGTAAGCGCGCTGGGCGGTGATCAGATTGGTGATTTCGCTGACAACGTTGACATTCGAGGTCTCAACGAACCCCTGCATCGTGGTGCCAAACCCAGGTGCGCCCGGATTGCCGGTCACCGCATTGCCGGAAGCCGCCGTCGCCATCAGCAAATTGCCGCCTTGGGCTTCCAGTCCGGTCGGGTTGGGGAATGTCGCCAATTGCAGCGTGCCGACCAGCGAAGGCGCGGTCTGACCGGGTATCGTCACCTGCACCTCGCCCGAAGTATCGATGGTAACGCCGGTGGCATTGGTCGGGATCGTGATGCCCGGCTGCACCACATAGCCGTCCGCCGTCACGATCTCCCCGGTCGGCGACAGGCTGAACGTGCCGTCCCGCGTATAGGCGGTCTCACCCGACGGCAATGTCACCTGAAAGAACCCGTGGCCCTGAATGGCGAGGTCGAGGCTGTTTGACGTCTGTTGCAGATTGCCCTGCTCGTTGATCCGGTAGATCGCCGCCGTCTTCACGCCAAGGCCGACCTGCGCGCCAGAGGGCACAATCGAGCCGGTGTCGGATGAGTTCGACCCCACCCGGCGCAGGTTTTGGTAGATCAGATCCTGAAACTCCGCCCGGCTGCGCTTGAAGCCCGTGGTGGTGAGGTTGGCGATGTTGTTGGAGATCACCTCCACGTTTGTCTGCTGGGCCTGCATGCCAGTTCCGGCGATGTCGAGTGCGCGCATTCTCTGCCTCCTTGTCCTGGTGCTGGCCGGTTAGCCATTGCGCTGGGTGATTTTGTCGATCGCACTTTGCTGGCGGTCGCCTTCGGCCTGCACGAATTGCGACGTGAATTGGAACTCGCGCAGCGTGGCCATCATCGAGACGATCTCGCGGATCGGCTGGACATTGCTTTCCTCCAGCACGCCCTGGGAGATGTCCGGGCTGCCGACTGGCGTGGTTGGGCTGTCACTCACCAGCAGCCGCGCGCCCTCCGCTCGGACCTTGTTCGGGTCCTGCGGTGCCACCACACCGATCTGTCCGATCCTCCCGTTCTGGCTTGAGATCACGCCCTTCGGATCGACGCTGAGAATGGTGTCCGCTTGGGCGAGTTGGATCGGCTTGCCGTTGCTATCGAGCAGCGGGTTGCCGGCCGCATCGACGATCTTGCCGTCAGTCGTCCGCTCGAAATGCCCCGCACGCGTCAGCCGCGGCCCGGATGGCGTCATGACCGTGAAGAACCCGGCACTTCCGATGGCAAGGTCGAGCGGATTGGCGGTCGCGGTGAAGGTGCCGTTCTGCTGCTCGCGATAAGTGGCGCGATCCTGCGTGTAAGCCAGAATCCGACCGCCCTGCGGCAGACTGTCCACGCCGACAAGATTGGGCTCGCGCACCAGCCAATCGGCAAACACCATCCGCTCTGCCTTGAAGCCCGGCGTTCCCGCATTGGCGAGGTTGTTCGCCGTCACATCCATGGCCCGCGACTGTGCCATCAGGCGAGAAAGGGCGATCGTCGTCGGGTTCTCCATGCATGGCTCCTGGCAGGGTCGAGCGGCGTGCCAGACACTGCGCAACCAGCATGCCATCCGGAATTCCTTGGAAATCAGCGGAATTGCGGCCACGTGCGCTACGCAGTCGGCAAAGTTTGCCGGGCCAATCCGAGCCGCCCAGGCAGTTATCGCCGCGCTGGAAAGGCTTTGTTAACCCTCCTGCCAGATGCTGGCTTGGTCCGCCGGTTGGGCGATCGATCAGGGGAGGGATCCGTTGAGCAGCGCCGCCGCCACCATGCCGGGAGAGTCCGCCACTGCTTCTGCCCCGAGGAAAAGCAAGAAGAAGCTCATTCTCTTGGCTGTCTCGCTTCTGCTGATCGCGGTGCTGGTTGGTTTGTGGTTCGGCGGCGTTCTTCCGTCCTTGCTGGGTATGGGCGAGAAGCCCGCCGCCAAACCCGGAAAACCTGGGGAGATTGCGGCTGAGGCGCAGGAGAAGGCCAAGGTTCCGGTGTTTCTTGACCTGCCCGACCTCGTCGCCAACCTCAATGTCGGCCAACGACGCAGCGCCTTCATCAAGCTCAAAGCCAAACTCGAACTCGCTCGCAGTGAGGATGAGCCCGCCGTGGTCGCTGCAATGCCGCGTCTGCAGGACATGTTCACCACCTATCTGCGCGAAATGCGCCCCGAGGAATTGCGCGGTTCGGCAGGCACCTACCGTCTGCGCGAGGAGCTGATCGCGCGCGCCAACATTGCCGCAGCCCCGGCACGGGTGGTCGATGTGCTGTTCAGTGAAATGCTGATTCAATGAGCGACAGCGCCGAACAATCCGACGAAGACCTCGCCGCCGCCTGGGGAGCCGGGTTGGAGGAGGAAGCCACCACCATGCCGGTGCAGCCGGCACGCGTGCTCAATCAGGCCGAAATCGACTCGCTGCTCGGCTTCGATGAAGGGCCGAGTTCTGGCGACAACCGCACCGGCATCCAGAAGATCATCTCCTCCGGCCTCATCTCGTATGAGCGCCTGCCGATGCTGGAGATCGTCTTCGACCGGTTGGTGCGCATCATGTCCACATCTCTGCGCAACTTCACCTCTGACAACGTGGAAGTCGGCATCGACAACATCGTCTCGCTGCGCTTTGGCGATTATCTCAATTCCATCCCATTGCCCGCCATGCTCGCCGTCTTCAAGGCGGAGGAGTGGGACAATTACGGGCTGATGGTCGTCGATTCCGCGATGATCTACTCCATCGTCGATGTGCTGCTTGGCGGCCGTCGGGGTACGGCGGCGATGCGCATTGAGGGTCGACCCTACACCACCATTGAGCGCACTTTGGTCGAGCGTCTGATTCACGTGGTTCTTGCCGATCTCTCCGCCAGTTTTGACCCGCTCTGTCCGGTTTCCTTCCGCTTCGAGCGGCTAGAGGTCAACCCGCGCTTCGCCACGATTTCCCGTCTGTCCAACGCCGCCGTGCTGGCAAGGCTGCGCATCGACATGGAGGATCGCGGCGGCAGGCTGGAATTGATGCTGCCCTACGCCACGCTGGAGCCGGTCCGCGAATTGCTGCTGCAGCAATTCATGGGCGAGAAATTCGGGCGCGATTCGATTTGGGAAACCCACCTCGCCGAAGAACTGTGGAACACCGAGGTCGACCTTGACGTGGTGCTCGATGAGCAGGTGCTGCGTTTGTCAGACGTGATGCGGCTACAAGTCGGCAGCCGGATCATCCTCAACACCCCGCCTGACAGCACCGTGGCGCTGCGCTGTGGGGCCACGACACTGTTTGAGGGTCGGGTCGGGAGACGAAAAAATCGCGTTGCGGTGCGCATCGAGAAGCCGATCATCCGCGCACAGGCGGGGATGGTGTGATGGAAATCCCTCTCGAAATCGCCCTGATCGTTCTGCTCGCAGCCACGCTGTTTCATGCGCTGCGACTGGAGCGAGCGCTTGGCGTGCTCAAGCGGGACCGCGCCGAGCTTGAATCCTTGGTCACGACCTTCGACACCGCGACCCAGCAAGCCGAACAGGGTATCGCCCGACTGCGTGGGGCGACCGAAGGTGCCGGGATGGAACTCACCCGACAACTGGATCGGGCCGCAGCGATCCGAGAGGACCTGCATTTCCTCAACGAGCGCGCCAACACGACGGCGGATCGGCTGGAGAGCGCGCTCGGCAAGGCGCGTAGCGAAGGCGTCCTCAGCGTCCGCAAGGAAGCGTCTCGCATCCCGGTGCTCAGAGCAAATCGACCGGATGACGCCGATACTGTTGGGCCACGTCTGCACAGCCAAGCCGAACGCGACCTCATGCAAGCCCTGCGTGTTGGTCGCGTCGCCGCCGGGGTGACGGCTGGGACGGGAGAGGTGCCATGATCCGCATCCGGAGCATGCCCGTCGCACTCACGCCGCGCCTGCTGCCGCTGACCATTCTGCTGATGCTCGGACTCCTCGTTCTGAAATCTATTCAACTGGTGGGAGTTGCCTCAGCCGAAGAACATGCGCCGACGAAAGCCGAGGCCATCACGCAATCCGCTGCCGTTGCGCCCTCAGCAGCGCCTCCCTTGGCAACTCCATCGCCCGGCGAGAAACCGGCAGAACCGGCCGAGCGACCGGTCACCGCAAGCGAGCGCGACCTGCTGGTCGATCTGCGCAAGCGTCGAGAGGCGCTGGACGCGCGCGAAGCCAAGCTCGCCAACCGTGAAGCCATGCTGGCCGCCATCGAGCAACGTCTGCAATCGCGCTTCGACGACCTCAAGCAAGTGCAATCCCGCCTCGAAGCCCTCGAACAGCAACGCACAGCCCGCGACGAGGAAAACTGGCGCGGGCTGGTCAAGGTCTATGAGACGATGAAGCCGCGCGAAGCTGCGACGATCTTCGACGATCTCGACCTCCCTGTGCTGCTCCCGGTTGTCGACCGTATGAAGGAGCAGCGTGCCGCCGCCATTCTCGCCGCCATGCAGCCTGACCGCGCACGGCTGGTTACCACCGAATTGTCGCGTCTGCGCAGTGCTCGCAACAGCATGGGCGACAAATCAGCCAGCAGCCCCAAGCCGACCAATTGAGACAGATGATGAAAGGACCAGACCGCCCATGAGTGTGGACAAATCGATGAACGTGCTCATCGTCGACGATTACAAGACGATGCTGCGCATCATCCGCAATCTGCTCAAGCAGATCGATTTCAACAATGTCGAAGAGGCCGCTGATGGCTCTGAGGCGCTCGCCAAGCTGCGCGCCGGGCACTACGGGCTGGTGATCAGCGACTGGAACATGCAGCCAATGACCGGTCTGCAATTGCTGCAGGAAGTCCGCGCCGACAACCGGCTGAAAGACACGCCGTTCATCATGATCACCGCGGAAAGCAAGGCGGAAAATGTGGTCGCCGCCAAGCAGGCCGGGGTGTCGAATTACATCGTCAAGCCATTCAACGCCGAGACGCTGAAGGAAAAGATCGAAAAGGTGCTGGCCCATGCGTGACCAGATATCCGCGGTGATCGCGCCCACGCCACCCGCTCGGACCGCCGACCCTGCGCTGGTGCGCGAGATTGTCCAGTCGGTGTTCGCCACGCTGCATGGTGACCTGACAACCCGCGAGGCCGGGCTGCTGGCCGAGGTGGAGGAATTGGGCCGAACCATATCGGCGGCGAAGGCCGAAATTGCCGCCCTGCGGGTGGACGACATCACCGCCAGCCACATTCCGTCGGCCACCGACGAACTCGACGCCATCGTCGCCCACACGGCGGCGGCGACCAACGCGATCCTGGAGAACTGCGAAATCCTCGACACGCTCGGCAGCGAACTCACCGGGGGGGCTGCCGAGCGGCTGGCCGAGGCGACCACCCGCATTTACGAGGCCTGCAGCTTTCAGGACA
>CAITEF010000245.1 GCA_903891315.1 uncultured Rhodospirillales bacterium
ACAACAGCTATTGCAGCCAAAAGCGCGGCAATAGCCGCCTCGAAGGGGGCAGGCGAGGCAAAACAGGCAGCGTCAAAGCGTAAAATCGCAGCCAAATCAGGATATTTTCAGCAACCTGCTAGGAGCCTGTCCGAGAATTCGCTAGCCGACGCGCGCTGATGTTTGATTCACTGCTTTGCATGAGCAAGGCCTTTCGCGCGTGGGATGTTGATCAGTCACGTAGGGTGCCAATTCCGCAGTGTTTAGACCGGAGACATCCCTGACAGGTGTTCGGAGACATCCCTGACGGTTTCGGATTGAGGCTCTTTGTCGCGCAAGTCAATTTTTGCGACCTTGAACCTCATGAAGAACGCCTCCCAGACGCCGTCGGTGGCGGTTGGCCTGAAGGCGATATCGGACTTCGCGAATGCGCGTGAGAGCATAACTTTGTGGCCGTTGAAGTGGGCGTAGCCGTCGTGGCGGACGCGGCGAATGATGTCGGTGGCATGGTAATCCGGATCCGGCAGACGCTCGGGGAAGCTGGTGGAACTGGCGCTGTACCGACTGGCGGGCGTGGCCAAACCAAGGGCCTCATGAGGGCGCTCCTCGTTGTAGACCCGCCGCCAGGCGTCGAATTTGCGCTGGCAATCGGCGAGGTCGGCAAAGCGGTTGGATTGCAGCAGCTCGACGTCCAAAGTGCGATGAAAACGCTCATCTTTTCCCTGGGTTTGCGGGTGGTAAGGCCTGCCATGGGTCAGCCGGATGCCCAGTCGCATCAGCCAGACCTCGAAGGCGGTGTAGTCTGCAATCCTGCGATCGCCCCAGGGCGGACCGTTATCGGCCAGCATCGCCTCGGGCAGACCGTAACGGCGGAAAATCGCCGTCAGCTGGGTGCGCACCGTCTCGCCGGTCTCGTTGCCACAGGCAATCAGGCCGAGTGAGTAGCGGCAATGATCATCCAGCACCGTCAGCGGGTGGCAACGTCCACGACCAATCTCGAAATGGCCTTTGAAATCCATCTGCCACAGCTCGTTCGGGCGGGCGCGTTCAAAGCGCTGGAAAGGCTTGTGTTTGGAGGCCTCTTCCGGGTTGAGCAGGCCGTGACGGCGCAGGATCTCGGTGATGGTCGAGGGTGACGGCACGTCTGCCACGCCCAGATCTTTCAGCCGACGCGCCAGCTTGCGCCCGCCCCAGGCCGGATGCCGACATCGCAGTTGCACCACCTCGGCTTCGATGGCCGCGTTGGATCGACGTGGGCTGTTGTGCGGCCTGCGCGAGCGATCTTGTAAGCCGGTGGCACCCTCATCGCGGTGACGCCGCAGATAGGCATGCCCGGTCTGTCGACTGATCCCAAAGCGGCGACACAACTCCGCTATCGGGACGCCTCCCTGTTCCGCCAAACGCACAAACTCCTGACGGCTTTCCATGATCGAACAAGACTTCCAGGGCATCCAATGCGCTCCGCACCGATCTGCCCAAAAGTGTCAACCATGTCTCCGAACATCTGTCAGGGATGTCTCCGGTCTAAACACGCAGGAATCGCACCAAACACGCCCGCAATGACAAGAATTTTTACAGAAATTTGTCTTCCGCCAACAAATACCCCTTCACATACCGCGTCACACCGTCTTCCAACGAGGTGAAGTCGCGGTTGTAGCCGAGTCCGCGCAGGCGCTGCATGTCGGCGCAGGTGTGGTATTGATAGGCGTTTCGGATGTTCTCCGGCATGTCGATGAAGTCGAGCTTGGGCGTGTCGTCACAGGCCCGGATCGCAGCACGGGCAAGATCGGCGAAGCTGCGGGCAACTCCGGTGCCGACATTGACGATGCCGCCGGGTTCCGCGCGAGCTCCGAGCCAGAGCATCACGTCCACCACGTCATCGACATAGACAAAATCGCGCAATTGCTCGCCGTCGGCAAATCCGTCTTTGTGGGATTTGAACAGTTTGACGGGTTGGCCAGGCTGGTGGGCGTGGACGATTTTGGAGACCAAGCTCTGCATCGCGCCTTTGTGGTATTCGTTCTGGCCGTAGACATTGAAGAACCGCAGACCCGCCCAGACCGGGGGCGCGTCGTTCACGCCGTGTTCGAGCACCCAGGAATCGAACAGCCATTTGCTCCAACCATAGAGGTTCAACGGGCGGAGTTTGGCGTTCTCGGCGATGTCATTGCTGTCGGCGAAGCCGCGTTCTCCGTCGCCATAGGTTGCCGCCGAGGAGGCGTAAATGAAGGGGATTTCGAGCCGCGCGCAGTGGTTCCACAGCATCTTGGAGAAGTGGAAATTGCGCGCGACAATCAGATCGCCATCGGTGGCCGTGGTCTCAGAGATCGCACCCAGATGATAGATTGCGGTCACTGCCTGGAAATTGGCGCCGATGAAATCGTCGAGATCCTCGGGCTTGATCACATCGGCAAGGCGGCGCTTGGCGATGTTGCGCCATTTGCCCTCATCGCCGAGCCAGTCGCAGCAGACCAGCGGGCCTTCGGCGCGGGCTTCAAGGGCGGCGAGCACGTTGGAGCCGATGAAGCCAGCACCGCCGGTGACGATGATCATGATTGTTTCTCGGGCAGTTGCGAGCGGGCGATCAGATTGGTGGTGGAGTGGCCGGTCTCGAAATCGAGCAAGGCCACCTCGCCGCCATGCGCGATCACCACATCACTGCCCACCACCTGGTCAATACTGCCCCAATCGGCCCCCTTGAACAGCATGTCGGGCAGCAGTGCGGTGATAACTTCAAGCGGGGTGTCTTGCTCGAAGATCAGCACGAGATCGACGGCCTCCATCCCGGCCATCACGGTGGCGCGCGAGGCTTCGTTCTGCACCGGCCGGGTGGGGCCTTTGAGGCGGCGGACCGAGGCGTCGGAGTTGAGCGCCATCACCAGCCGGTCGCAGCGGGCGCGGGCGCGGGTGAGCAGGCGGACATGGCCGGGGTGGATGAGATCGAAACAGCCATTGGTGAAGCCGACGCGCAACCCCTGTTTCTGCCAGGCGCGGACCTGGTTCACCGCTTGGTCCAGCGTGCAGATCTTGGCGTCCAGTGTCTCGGCCGGCGCGTGCAGGGCGGCGGCGAGTTCGTGGTGATCGACGGTGGCGGTGCCCTGTTTGGCGACGGACAGACCGGCTGCGACATTGGCGACCCGGGCGGCCTCGGCGAGATCTGCCCCGCTGGCGATCAGCACGGCGAAGGAGGCGATCAGCGTGTCGCCCGCGCCGGAGACGTCGGCGACTTCACGGGCTTGGGTCGGCAGATGCAACGGGGCTGCGCGGCGGCGGACCAAAGTGAGGCCCTTGGCCGAACGGGTCACCAGCACGGCTTCGGCGCCGGAGGCGTTGAGGGCGGCTTGGCCTGCGGCGACGGCACCCTCGTTGCTGGCAGCCGAGATGCCGGTGGAGGCCTGGACTTCGATCTCGTTGGGGGTGAGCACGGAGACCCCGGCATAGCCGGCGAAATCGAGACGCTTCGGGTCGGCGATGACTTTCTTGCCGGCCTCGCGCGCGGCGGTGATGGCGGGGGCGAGGACGGAATCGGGCAGCACGCCCTTCGCATAGTCCGACAGCACGACCACGTCGGCGTCGGGGAGCGCGGCACGATAGGCGGCAAGCAGAGACTCAGCGTCGGCATCAGCGGGCGTGGCGATCTCTTCGTCCAGGCGCAGCAATTGGTGTGCGCCCGACATGAAGCGGGTCTTCACCGTGGTGGGGCGGCTGGCGGAGACCACGGCGCGCAGGGTGATACGTCCGCTGTCTGGGCAGAGGGCTGCGATCTCGCGGCCAGCGGAATCGTCACCGATCAGGCCGATCAGGAGGGCGCGGCCGCCGAGGGCTTCGACATTCTTGGCCACATTGGCGGCCCCGCCAAGCACGGCGCGGCTGGAGTGGGCGCGCAGGACCGGAATGGGGGCCTCAGGCGAGATGCGTCGGACATCGCCGAAGACGTAGCGGTCCAGCATGATGTCGCCGAGCACCAGCACGGTGCAGTGTTCGTAGGGCGAGGCTGTCACGCGGCGATCCTGTCTTGCATCTGGTCTCTTCTATCCGAAACTTCCCGGCTACACCCGCCGCAACTGAAACAGCGCCTGCTCGCCGAACAGATTGGCCAGCGTGGAGAAACGCCGCCAGGGCGATTTGCGCCCGGCATCGTCGATCGCCATCCAGCGCTCGACCTCGTAGCCCTCCACTTCGCAGAGCGCGAAGAAATCGCTGATCGTGCAGGGGTGGATATTTGGTGTTTCGTACCACGCCTTGCCCCAGACCGAGGTCATCGGCATGCGGCCCTTGGTGAGCAATTGCCAGCGCAATTGCCAATGGCCGAAATTGGGAAAGCTGACGATGGCGCGTTCGGAAATGCGCAGCATTTGGCGCAGCACCGCGCGCGGTTGCTCGACCGCCTGAAGGGTACGGCTGAGCACAACATAATCGAAGGCGCGATCCGGGTAGTGCGACAAATCGGTGTCGGCATCGCCATGCATCACCGGCAGGCCGCGCGAGATGGTCTGTGCCACTTCGGCCATGTCGATCTCGATGCCACGCGCGTCGCAGCCGCGCACTTTGGTAAGTTCGTCGATCAACGCGCCGTCGCCGCAGCCAATGTCGAGCACCCGGCTTCCCGGTGCGATCATCTCGGCGATCAGGCGGAGATCAAGACGCATATTCTTGGCGACGTAGCGGACCTCACCGTGCTGTTCCCCGGTCATGCTGCCACGTTCTCCAACCCGGCATGCAGCGCGCAGCCTTGCAGGAACCCACCGAGCACCCGGCGCAGATCCGGCTCGTCGAGCAGGAAGGCATCGTGGCCCTTGTCGCTTTCGATTTCCACGAAACTCACATTCGCCGCAGCCCTGTTGAGCGCGCGCGCCATCGCCCGGCTCTCGCGGGTGGGGAACAGCCAATCGGAGGAGAAGGAGACAAACAGGAAGCGGGTCCGTGTACCCCGGAACGCTCGCGGCAAATCGCCGTCATGCTCAGAGGCGAGATCGAAATTGTCCATCGCACGGGTGATCGCCAGATACGAGTTGGCGTCGAAGCGCCGAACGAAGGTGCTGCCCTGATGTTGCAGATAGCTCTCGACCTCGAACATATCGCCAAACAGCGCAAGCGCATGCGGCGTCGGCTGGCTGCCTTGCAGCTTGCGGCCGAATTTGCGGCTCAGCGCCTCTTCGGAAAGATAGGTGATGTGGGCGACCATGCGCGCCACCGCGAGGCCGCGCTCAGGCTTCTCGCCGGTGGCATAGTATTTCCCGCCGGCGAAATGCGGATCGGAGATGATCGCCTGCCGCCCGACCTCGTGAAAGGCGATGTTCTGCGCCGAGTGGTAGGAGGCCGCCGCAATCGGCACCGCCGCGAAGACGTGCTCCGGATAGGTCGCCGCCCATTCCAGGACCTGCATGCCGCCCATCGAGCCGCCGATGACGGCGAACAGGCGGGAGATGCCGAAACTGTCGATGAGCTTCTTCTGCGCGCGCACCATGTCGCGAATGGTGATCGGCGGAAAATCGGTGCCCCAGGGCTCCTCGCCCGGCGCGCGCGGTTCCAGCGGGCCGGTCGAGCCCATGCAGCCGCCGAGGACGTTGGCGCAGATGACGAAATAACGCTCGGTGTCCACCGGCAGACCGGGGCCGACCACCTGATCCCACCACGGGCCCTTGCCGGTCAGCGGATGGATTTCGCCGACATATTGGTCGCCGGTCAGCGCATGGCAGATCAGCACGGCGTTGGAGCGTGCGGCATTGAGCGCGCCGTAGGTGCGGTAGGCGACGGTCAGCAGCGGAAGATGCTGGCCGCAATCCAGCGTCAGACCGTCAGTGAAGACGGCGCTCTGATGCGCAATCGGGCCCTGTTCGGGTTGGTCCATGGTCCGCGTCCTTAAGCCGCGTGCGGTCGGGCCGCAACCTTGGCAAACCGAATGTGGGGCTGCTCTTGCGATGCTGCAACGCGCATCTGCTTTGCAGCATCGCTTGCTTCGGCTATTCGGAATGCCCTTTGCCGCCTGCAAGTGAGACGATGCCAGATCAGACCCCAGACCCCGCCGCCCTCGCCCAATCCCTTGCCGCCCTGCGCGCCGAGTTGGACGGGATCGACGACCGTCTGCACGACCTGCTGATGCAGCGGGCCGGCGTGGTGGAGCGCGTCGGCGCGCTCGGCGCGAAGGGCCGTGTCGCGTTGCGGCCGGGCCGCGAAGCCGGGATCATCCACCGCCTGCTCTCCCGCCATCACGGCAACCTGCCCAAGCGGGCGCTGCCGCGGATTTGGCGCGAACTCTTCTCCGCCACCACCGCAATGCAGGGGCCATACGTGGTCGCCGTCGCCGATCCGGGGGACCCGCAGGACACCCATTCCGGCGGCCATGTCGCCCTGGCGCGCGAGCATTTCGGCGGATCGACCGATCTGCGCATCCATTCCAGCCCGGCGCAGGCCCTGGCCGATGTCGCCTCGGGGGCTGCGATCGCTGCCGTGTTGCCGATGCCGCAAGAGCAGGAGACGCTCAGCCAGGCATGGTGGACCGCCCTGATGACGCGCGACACGCCGCGAATCCATGTCGTCGCCCGCCTGCCGTTCTGGAGCCCACGTGCCGAGGGGGCAACGCATGCGCGCGCGTTGGTGGTCTCCGTGGCACCGCCCGATCCGAGCCCGCATGACCACACGCTGATCGCGATGGAGGTGCCGGAGGATCTGAGCCGGGCGCGCATCACCGCGCTGTTCAGCGATGTCGGCCTCAAGCCGCTGGGCATGATCCTGCGTCGCGATCCGCATGCGAGCCTGTTGCTCGTCGATGCTGACGGCTTCGTGGCCGAAGACGATCCCCGCTTTTCCCATTTCCCCGCCACACTTCGGCCAATCGTGCTTGGTGCCTATGCCAAGCCGGTCGATGGAGAGACCGCATGACCGATATCGTCCGCCCTGCCCCGCGTCCGATGCCGCGCGCCGAGGTGATGCAGATCTCGGCCTATGTGTCGGGCGAGAGCAAGATTGAGGGCGTGAACCGCATCATCAAGCTCTCCTCCAACGAGGGCGCATTCGGCCCGCCGCCAAGCGCGCAGGCAGCGTTCGTCAAGGTTGCCAGCGAGATGCACCGCTACCCGGATGGTGGATCGAACGCGTTGCGTCGCGCGCTCGGTGAGCGTTTTGGGCTCGACCCTGAGCGGATCGTCTGCGGTACCGGCTCGGACGAGCTGATCCAGCATATCTGTCACATCTATGCTGGTCCGGGCACCGACATCCTGATGACGATGCACGGCTTCTCGATGTACCAGATCTCCGGCACCTATTCGGGTGCGCGGGTGATCAAGGTGCCGGAGAAGAATCTCTGCACGGATGTGGATGCGCTGATCGCCAATGTCACGCCTGAGACCCGTGTGGTGTTCATTGCCAACCCGAACAACCCGACTGGCTCGCTCTTGCCGCAATCGGAAATCGAGCGTCTTCGGGCCGGGCTGCCGGATGACGTGCTGCTGGTGCTGGATGCGGCCTATTCGGAATATGTCGATGATCCGGATTACGATGCGGGTGCCAAGCTCGTCGATGCCGGTGGTGAGAACACCATCATGCTGCGCACTTTCTCCAAAGTGTTCGGCATGGGCGGGATGCGCGTGGGCTGGATGTATGCGCCCGCCAAGGTGATCGACGCGATGAACCGGGTGCGCGGCGTGTTCAACGTCAACATCGCAGCCCAGCACGCAGCCGTCGCGGCTTTGGCCGAGCCGGGCTGGGTCGAGACGTCGGTTGCGCACAACAAGACGTGGCGCGAATGGCTGCGCGCGGCGTTGGAGGCGGTGGCTATCAAGACGTGGCCCAGCGTCGGCAATTTCTTCCTGGCCGATTTCGAGAGTGACGCGCGGGCCAAGCAGGCCAATGAGTATTTGAAATCACGCGGCATCATCGTCCGCGGCGTGGCGGGCTATCATTTGCCGACCATGTTGCGCATCACCGTGGGCACCGAAGAAGAATGCCGCCTGGTTGCCGCCGCATTGGCCGATTTCCAGGCGGGCAAGTGATGGGTGACGCGCAGAAGCCGCTGTTTCGTCGCATCGCGCTGATCGGCATCGGCCTGATCGGCTCTTCGGTGGCGCGCATCGCGATGGAAAACGGCACGCTTGCCGAAGAAGTGGTTGCCAACGCGCGCACGCAGAAATCGCTCGACCGCGTGGTGGAACTTGGCATTGCTCACCGCGTCGAACTCGACCCGGCGAAGGCGGTTGAGGGTGCGGATTGCGTGATGCTCTGCGCGCCGGTCGGTGCCTACGCTGCCCTTGCCGAGCAGATCGCGCCGCATCTCGCACCGGGCTGCATCGTCACCGATGTCGGCTCGACGAAGCAATCGGTGATCCGAGATGTCGGGCCGCTGATCCCGGATGGCGTGCATTTCGTCCCTGGCCATCCGATGGCGGGCACCGAGTTCTCAGGCCCGGATTCGGGGTTCTCGACTCTGTTCGAGGGGCGTTGGACGCTGCTCACGCCACCGCCCGGCACCGATGAGGAGTCGGTAGAAAAGATCGCCGAATTGTGGCGTCGCTGTGGGTCGATGATCGAGGTGATGGAGCCTGCGCATCATGATCGCGTGGTGGCGATTGTCTCGCATTTGCCGCATCTGATCGCGTTCACCATCTGCGGCACGGCGGACGATCTCGCCGATGAGAGCCGTCAACAGGTGCTGAAATTCGCCGCCGCCGGGTTTCGCGATTTCACCCGGATTGCGGCGAGCGACCCCACGATGTGGCGCGACGTGTTTCTCAACAACCGCGAGGCATTGCTGGAAATGCTCGCCCGCTTCACCGAGGACGCATCCGCGATGGCGCGCGCGGTGCGTTGGGGGGATGCCAGCTATATCGAGGACAAAATCCAACGCAGCCGTGGGATTCGGAAATCGTTGATCGAGTTGAAGCAGGCGTAATTCTGTCGTCATTGCCCCTTTTTCCGTCATTGCGAGGAACGAAGTGACGAAGCAACCCAGGAATCGCTTGGCGGCCCTCCTGGGTTGCGTCGTCGTGCCTCCTCGCAATGACGAGTATTTTGTTCCATGAAGCTCTCCCTGCGCGACCGTCGCGCCTGGATCATGGCCGGTCTCGGCTTTGCCTCCGGCCTGCCGCTGATGCTGACGATCACCACGTTGCGGCAATATCTGGTGGAACTCGGAACGCCGGTGGAGATCATCGGGCTGACGGCGAATATCGGCCTCGCCTACACGCTGAAATTCCTTTGGTCGCCGGTGCTCGATCACGCAGCGGCCCCGTTCGGGCTCGCACGCTTCGGACGACGTCGCGGCTGGTTGCTGGCGACACAGCCGCTGCTCGCGCTGGCAATTCTCTGGCTGGCGCTGAGCGGCTCTGCCGCGCACGCGATTGCCGCCGCCGCCCTGATCGCCACCGCCTCAGCCACCCAAGACATCGCGGTGGACGCGTGGCGGATCGAGAGTTTCGACGCCGATGATCAGGGGCTGGCGACGGCGATCTATATCTGGGGTTACAGGCTTGCGATGCTGGCGGCGTCCGGCGGTGTGCTCGGCATGGCCGGGCTGATCGGCTGGTCTTGGGCGTTGGGGATGATGGCGCTGTTGGCGGCCCTCGCCCCGTTGGTGACGCTGGCTGCCGCCGAGCCAGCTTTGCCCGACGGCGTGCGGCATCACGCAGGGTCGCTGCTGCACCGTGCCCGCGAGGCGGTGCTGGAGCCGTTGCGTGAATTCCTGGCGCGTCCGGGTGGCTGGCTGGTTCTGTTGTTCGTGCTGCTGTTCAATCTCGGCGAGAACACGGCCGGGATCATGTTGACCCCGCTCTACCGCTACCTTGGCTTTTCACGCGAGATCGTGGCGGGGACCTCGGTGTTCTCGCTGGTCGGTACCCTGGCCGGGATAACTGTGGGCGGTGTGGTGGTGGCCAAGATAGGGCTGCGACGCGCGCTGGTGACCGCGGGCTTCGCGCAGACAGCGGCGATGGCGATGTATGTCTGGCTGGCGGGCAGTCCGGGGTCGGTGGATCTGCTCTATGCGACGGTGCTCACCGAGGCCTTCGTGCAGGGAGTCGCCACGGCGGCGTTCACTGCCTACCTCGCCAGCCTGTGCAAGGCTGAGTTCACCGCGACCCAGAACGCGCTGCTGACCTCACTTGCCGTGGTCGCTGCCCACACGCTGGGCGGGTTCTCCGGCTATGCGGTGGATGCGCTGGGCTTCCAAGGGTTCTACACGATGGCGCTGGGCGCGGCGTTGCCCGCGATGGCGATCATGCTGGTGATTCTGCGACGGTTTCCGGAAGCCGGAATGCGCGCGGACTAGAGCAACGCCCGTTCGGCCGATCAATTCCGATCGGTCGGACCGTGCTAAAAATCCGAAACCCGGCCCTTATGCGCCCAATCGCCGTAGCGCGTCGGCTCCGGTCCTTTGGTGCCGCCGATCTCTTTGGGCAACGGCGCAGGTTTTGGCGCAGGCGTGGCCTCTGCGGGCTTGGGTGCTTCGGGAGTGGGTTTTGGATCTTCGGTGCTCATGCCACGACAATAGCGCACTCGGCAAAAATGCAACAGCTCGGGACGGAAATGTCACAGTCCCGCTGGCGGGACTTGCGGCCCACGGCGCTCCCTCGCCACATGCATTCGCGCGCCGGAACAACAACCGGATGCCCGGAGGAATGAATGCGCGGTCTGGCGGCTTTTGTCGCGTTGGCGTTGCTGCTGCCGATGCCCGGTCTGGCAGACACCGCAGCGCAGCGCAGTCAGCGAGCGTCTGTGCCAAACAGCAGCGTGCCGACGAGCAATTTGCCGCCCCAGGCGACGCTGCGCATTCCGCTCGGAACTCTTGGTGATCGAGCCGTCGTGGTGATCGACCATGCGGCGCATAGCATCATCGAACTCTATGTCTCGCCGCAAGCTGCCGATGCCTGGGGGACCGACCAATTGGGTGACGGCGTGCTGGATGTCGGAGCACAACTGCCGCTCAAACTCGGGCGGATGCGCGATTGCGGCTTCGATCTGCTGGCGGTCTATGACGATCTGTCGCGTGAGGAGCAGCGCGGGGTGAATCTGTGCAAGCTGCGTCAGGTGATTTTCGACGGCAGCCACGCCACCACGCCGCCCGACCTGCTCGGCCCGCCGCACAATATCACGGTGATCGACCGCACCGCGATGCCGATCCAGCAATTGTTCATCTCGCCACAGGATGCGGTGGGCTGGGGCGATGATCTGCTCAGCACGGCGACGATGTCAGTCGATGAGCAACGCAGCCTGACCTTTCGCGGCCCCTGCATCGCCGATGTGCGCGTGGTGTTCGCCAACCGCGCGGCGGAAGAGCGGCGGGGCCTCGATCTCTGTGCGCTGACCACGCTGCGCGTCGTTCCGGGCTGGACGACGCAGGACATGCCGGCGGGCTCGCCGTGATGTTGCGCGCCATCGGGCTGATGAGCGGCACCTCCGCCGATGGGATCGACGCGGCCCTGATCGAGACCGATGGCGAGCATGTCGCCAGCACCGGCGCGTCCCTCACGCTGCCAATGCCGGCCGGATTGCGCGAGCGGATTCTCTCGGTGATGGCCGACCCGGTGCGCGCCGAGCACGACGGTCTCGCCGATCTGGAGGCGCGGATCACCGAGGCGCATGAAGAGGCGGTGCGGGCTTTGCTGATCGAAGCACGGCTGTCCGTCTCTGAGATCGACGTGGTGGGCTTTCACGGCCAGACAGTCATCCACCGCCCTCAGCGCCGCTTCACCCGCCAACTGGGTGACGGGGCAGCACTGGCGCGCGCGTTGGGGATCACCGTGGTCAACCACTTCCGCCATGCCGATGTCGCCGCCGGTGGGCAGGGGGCTCCGCTGGTGCCGTTGTTTCATGCAGCACTTGCCGAGGGACTGGCGCGGCCGCTCGCGGTGCTCAATCTCGGCGGCGTTGGCAATGTGACGTGGCTGGGCGAGGACGGTGCGATGCTCGCCTTCGACACCGGGCCCGGCAATGCGCTGATCGATGATTGGGTGCGCGCCCACGGCGCGGGGAGCTTCGATGTTGACGGGCTGATCGCGCTCGCCGGGCAGGTCGATCAGGCGGCGTTGGACCGGCTGCTCGACAACCCGTATTTCGCCCGCGTCCCGCCGAAATCGCTGGATCGGCATGATTTCTCGGCGGCCGGTCTGCGCGGGCTGTCGCTGGAGGATGGGGCGGCGACATTGGCGGAATTCACCGTCGAATCGGTCGCCCGCGCCCGCGCGCATTTCCCGCACCCGGCCACGCGCTGGCTGGTGTGTGGCGGTGGGCGGCACAATCCGGCGCTGATGCGAGAATTGCAGATCGCGTTGAACGTGCCCGTCGAGCCGGTCGACGCAGTGGGCTGGCAGGGTGACGCGCTGGAGGCCCAGGCGTTTGGCTTCCTGGCGGTGCGTTCGCTACGCGGGTTGCCGCTTAGCCTGCCGAGCACGACGGGTGTGCCGGAGCCTATGCCGGGGGGCGTGGTTCACCCCCCGGCTTGATTGTCAGGCCGCCGCCTTCGCCAACGCCTTCCACACGCTCTCCGCCGTCGCCGGCATATCAACATGCGTCACACCCAGTGACGTCAGCGCATCGACGACCGCATTGATCAGCGCAGGCGGGCTGCCGACAGCACCGGCCTCACCGGCACCCTTCACGCCAAGCGGGTTGGACACGCAGGGCACTTCGACGAAATCCACCTCGATATCCGGGAAATCATCGGCGCGTGGCAGGGCGTAATCCATGAACGAGCCCGCCAGAAGCTGGCCGCTCTCGGCATCGTAATGCGTCCGCTCCAGCAGCGCCTGACCCAGACCCTGCGCCACACCGCCATGCACCTGACCGCGCACGATCATCGGGTTTACTGCTTTGCCGACATCGTCCATCACCACATAGCGCTTGCAGGCGATCTCGCCGGTCTCGGGGTCAACCTCAACCTCGGCGATGTGGCAGCCATTGGGGAAAGTGTGGCTCTTGATCTCGGCGATCTCGGCGGCGTCGAGTGTCACCACATCCTCGCCTTTCGCCGCGCGGGCGCGTTGGCCCACTGCGAGTGCGACGATGTCGATGCCACGGTCGGTGCCCGCGATGGAGAACTTCCCGCCCTCGAACACGATGTCGGCCTTGGCGGCCTCCAGCACGTCCGACGCCGCCTCGCGCCCCTTCTCGATCACGGTGGCTGCCGTGGCGAGAATGGCCTGACCCTCGGAATACAGGCTGCGTGCGCCACCGGTGCCGCCGCCGACCGGGATGGTGTCGGTGTCGCCCTGATGGATGCGCACGCGGTCGCCATCGACGCCCAATTGATCAACAGTGAGCTGCACATAGGCCGTCTCGTGGCCCTGGCCGGTGGATTGGGTGCCGACATATACGTCGACATAGCCATCCTCGGCGAAACGGATCTCGGCGCGCTCGGTCGGGGCACCGCCGGTGGCTTCGAGGTAATAGGCCAGACCAATGCCACGACGCTTGCCACGGCTGGCCGCCTCGGCCCGACGGGCTTCGAAGCCCTTCCAATCGACGCGGTCGAGGGCGGCATCCAGCACGATGCGGAAATCGCCCGAGTCATAGAGCTTGCCGGTCGGCGTGCGATGCGGCATCGCGTCGGGTGTGACCATGTTGCGGCGCCGGATCTCGACGCGGTCGATGCCGAGTTCACGTGCTGCGGCGTCGATCAGGCGCTCAACGAGATAGTTGCTCTCTGGGCGACCCGCCCCGCGATAGGCATCCACCGGCACCGTGTTGGTGAACACGCCGATCACGTTGGCGTAGATCGCCTGGAAGCCATAGACGCTGGCCAGCACGCCAGTGCCCGCCATCGTTGGAATATAGGGTGCGAAGGTGGACAGATACGCCCCCATATTCGCCACGTTGCGGGTGCGCAGAGCGAGGAACTTGCCGTCTTTGTCGATGGCCAACTCGCCCAACGTGATGTTGTCGCGGCCATGTGTGTCGGCGAGGAAGGCTTCCGAGCGCTCCGACGCCCATTTCACCGGACGGCCCAGCTTGCGCGCGGCGTAGCAGGTCATGACATGCTCGGCGTAGACGAACAGCTTCATGCCGAAACCGCCGCCGACATCGGGCGTGATGATGCGGAAGGATTCCGGCCCGGTCTTGAACACCTGCCCGCCGAGAATGCCCTTCAACAGCCAGCCGCCCTGGGTGTTGGTGCGCAGGATGAAGCGACCATCCTGGAACTGCGCCAGCGCCGCACGCGCCTCCATTGAGGCCACCACGATGCGGTTGTTCACCACCGTCAGACGCGTCACATGCGCGGCAGAGGCGATGAGTTCCGCCGTCTTGTCCTTCTGGCCGATTTCCCAGTCGAACACCTGATTGGTGCCGAATTCCGGCCAGACCAACGCGGCAGAGCCGTCCAGCGCCGCGCCCAGATCGGTGGAAGACGGCAGTTGCTCGTAATCCACCATCACCGCCTCGGCAGCATCGCGCGCCTGGGCGGCGGTGTCGGCGACGATGAAGGCCACCGGATCACCCGAATGGCGCACGAAGCCACGCGCCAACGCCGGATGGCCGGGGTTGTGGCAATCCGAGCCGTCGCGGTTCTTCACCGGGGCCTGACATGGCACGTCAGCGATCCCGTCGGCGTCGAGGTCGGCGGAGGTGTAGATCGCATGCACGCCGGGCATTGCGCGGGCGGACGCGGTGTCGATCGAGACGATCTTCGCCGCCGCATGCGGGGAGCGCAGCATGATGCCGGTCAGCTGACCGGGTACCGACATGTCGTCGGTGTAAGAGCCGTCACCCTTGAGCAAGCGCGGATCCTCAACTCGACGGACCGGCTGTGCGAGACCGAATTTGCTCATGGCTTTCCCCTCTTTAGGCGTTCATTCTGTCTAGAGTTGCGCGGCTTGGCCGTTCTGCCAAGCCCTGAACGGCGGCTTCAATGCGCCGACGGTGCGCCACCCAATTTCCGCTTCGCCCATTCCCGCGCGGTCTGGAACGACACATACAGCATCGGGATCATGAAAATCCCGATTGTGCTCGCCGCGATCATCCCGGCGAACACCGGCAAACCCACCGCACGGCGCGACAGCATCGCCGCCCCCAGCGCCTGCACCAGCGGCAACAGGCCGAGGATGAAGGCGATGGATGTCATCATCACCGCGCGGAACCGCGTCTTCGCCCCGATCACCGCCGCATCGCGGATGCTCAACCCCGCCTCGCGCTGCTCCTTGGCGAACTCGATGATCAGAATGCCGTTTTTCGCCGCCAGCGCGATCAGCACCACCAGCCCGACCTGCGCATACAGATCCAGCGGCGAGCCCGCGATATACAGGCCGATGAACGAGCCCAACACGCCCACCGAAACCGACAGCAAAACCGGGATCGGGATCACCCAGCTTTCATACAATGCGACCAGGAACAGATAAGCGAACAGCACCGCCAGCGAGAGCAAATAGAACGTCTTCCCGCCCGCCTGAATCTCCTGATACGCCGTGCCCGCCCATTCGAACGAGTAGCCCGCCGGAAGCGTCTGCGCGGAAAGCTCGGTCATCGCCGCCAATGCGGTGCCAGACGACACACCGGGCGCGCCCGACCCGTTGACGGTGATCGAGCGGTAATTGTTGAACCGGCTGATCGTCTGCGGCCCCAGCACGATGCGGGCCTCGGCAATCGAGCGCAGTGGCACCATCGTGCCCTGCTTGTTGCGCACATAGATGCGCCACAGATCGGAAATCTGTGTGCGGTCCGCCGCCTCGCCCTCGATGTTCACCTGCCAGGTGCGGCCATAGAGGTTGAAATCGTTGACATAGATGCCGCCCAGCGTGGCCTGCAGCGACTGGAACACGTCCGCCACCGACAACCCCAGCGCCTGCGCCTTGTCGCGGTCGATGTCGAGATAGAGTGAGGGTGTGGCAGCACTGAAGGTGGAGAACACGCGGGTCAGGCGTGGGTCGGCATTGGCCCGGCCAAGCATCGCGCCCATCACGCCGCCCATCTCGACCGGAGCCTTGCCCTCCAGATTCTGCAACTGATACTCAAACCCCGAGCCGTTCCCCAGGCCGATGATCGGCGGCAGATTGGCGGGGAACACCGCCGCCTCGCGGATTTGGCTCACCGCCCCGAACACCCGTCCGATCACCGCTTGCACCCGGTCGGTGACGGCGGTGCGGTCGGCGAACGGCTTCAGACGCGCCACCAGGAAGATCGCGTTGCTCTGCGCCCCGCCATCGAGCAACGAGAAGCCGACAATCGACAACGTGGTGGAGATCTGCGGCTGGTCGAGCAGGATTTTCTCGATCTTCGCCGCCACCGCCCGCGAGCGCGCCACCGACGCACCGTCTGGCAACTGGCCGAAGACGAAGAACGCGCCCTGATCCTCATCCGGCAGGAAGCCCTGCGGTGTCACCGTGCTGAGCCCGAAAATGCCCGCCCCGGCGGCGGCCACCAGCAAAACGGCGACGAACGCGAAGCGGGTCAACACCCGCACCATGCCAGCATAGCCATCGCGCGTCGCATCGATGCGCCGCGACAGCCAGCCCATCGCACCCTTGCGCGGCCCATTGTGCCGCAACAGCGCGCCGCAAAGTGCGGGCGAAAGCGTCAGCGCGTTGATCGCCGAGATCACCATCGCCACCGAGATCGTCACCGCGAATTGGCGGAACAGCGTGCCGGAGATGCCGGGGATGAAGCCAATCGGCACGAACACCGACAACAGTACCAGCGAGATCGCGATGATCGGCCCGGTGATCTGCGCCATCGCGAGCTTGGTCGCCTCGCGTGGCGGCATTTCGGGATGCTCCTCCATCACGCGCTCGACATTCTCCACGACCACGATGGCGTCATCGACGACGATACCCACTGCAAGCACCAAGGCGAGCAATGAGACCGTGTTGGCGCTGAAGCCGAAGGCCAGAAGGGCTGCAAACGTGCCGATCAGCGAGACCGGCACCGCCACCAGCGGGATGATCGTCGCGCGCACATTGCCCAGGAAGACAAAAACCACGACCACCACCAGCGCGAAGGCTTCCAGCAACGTCTTGATCACCTCGCGGATGGTGTCCGAGACGAAGACCGTGCTGTCGTAGAAGACGATCTTCTTCATGCCCTCGGGGAATCGCGTGGCCATCCTGTCCAGCGTCGCGTTGACCCGCGCCGCGGTCGAGACCGCGTTGGCGCCGGGGGCCAGATAGACAGCGACCGTGACCGCAGGCTTGCCGTTCAGACGGCTCTCACTGTCCTGCGTCGCAGCACCAAGTTCGACCCGGGCCACATCCCGCACCCGCAACACCGAGCCGTCCGGGTTGGAGCGGACGATGATGTTGCCGAATTCCTCCGGCGTGATCAGTCGCCCCTTGGTCTCCAGATTGATCTGCACCGAGGCGTCATCGGAAATCGGCTTCGCACCGAGCCGACCCACCGGTGCCTGGACATTCTGCGCCTGAATTGCGCTCAGGATGTCGCCCGGTGTGAGGTTGAGGCTGATCAGCCGGTCGGTCCGGAACCAGATTCGCATCGAATAGTCGAGCGCGCCGAACAGGGCGGCCTGCCCCACGCCCGGCACGCGGTTGAGTGCGTCGAGCACGTTGATCGTCACATAATTCGAGACGAACAGCGGCGATTGCTTGCCGTCTTCCGAATAGATCTGCAGGAACTCTAGAATCGCCGAATTGCGCTTCTGCACCGTCACGCCGCCATGCTGCACATCGGCCGGCAATTTGGAGAGGGCGGCCTGCACGCGGTTGTTGACGTTGACGGTATTGATGTCCGGATTGGTGCCCAATTCGAAGCTGACGGACAGCGAATAGCTGCCGTCATTGCCCGAGTTGGACTTCATGTAGATCATCTTATCGACGCCGTTGACCTGCGCCTCCAACGGCTGCGCGACCGTTGCCTCCACCACCGAGGCCGAAGCACCGGGGAACCGGGCCGTCACTTGCACAACCGGCGGCACGATGTCGGGGAATTGGCTGACCGGAATCTGGGTCAGCGCCAGTCCACCCGCCAGCGTGGTGACAATGGCGATGACAATCGCCAGCCGCGGGCGATCAATAAATACGTCTGAAAACATGGTCTCAGCCTTTCACCGGCGGCGCGGCAGGGGTGGCCTTGACGGGCGCGTTCGGGCGAACGCGTTGGATGCCTTCGGTGATCACCGTCTCACCCTCGGCAAGGCCACTTGCGATCACGGCGGTGTCGGCGGTGGATTGGCCAAGCTCAACACGGTGGATTTGCGCCTTGCCCTCGGCATCGACGACATAAACGAAACTGCCCTGTTGGTCGGACAGCACGGCGGCGCGCGGCACTGCAAGTGCAAGCACCGGTTGGACACCTTCGACCGAGACGGTGACGAACGCGCCGTCGATCAGATCACGGTTGCCCGGTTCGTTGGCCTTTGAGCCGCTGCGCAGCGGGTTGGGAAACACAGCGCGCAGATTGACCGTATCTGTGTTGGCCGCAACCGATGGGTCGACGTAATCGAGATGGCCGATCTGATTGTAGAGCGTGCCGTCGGGCAGATTCACCTTCACCTGCACGGCCGTGAAGCCGCCCTGGTTGGCGTAGCGGTTGCGCAGATCGAGTGCTGCTCGCACCGAGATCGGGAACAGCACATACATCGGGTCCTGGCTGACCACCGAGGTCAGCGGCCCCGAATTGGGCGTCACGACATTTCCGACCGCAAAGGCGGAACGGCCAATCTTGCCGGAGACCGGGGCGCGGATCTCGGTGTAGTCGAGATTGATCTGCGACTGCCGCAACTGCGCCTGGGCCGCCATCAACTGCGCCGCCTGGCTCTGCTGCGCAGCCTCGCGGTCATCCACGGTTGAGCGTTGACCGGCGGGCGTGTCGAGCAGCGATTGCGCACGAGCCAGTGAGAGATTGGCGTTGCGCAAAAGCGCGACGTTCTGCTGCACGGCGGCTTGCTTGGACAACACGTCGGCCTCGAACGGCGCACGTTCCAAGCGGTAGAGCAATTGTCCCTTCTCGACCTCCGCCCCTTCAGCGAACAGCCGCTCGGAGACGAAGGCGGTGACGCGGGCGATCAGGTCGACCTTGTCGGTGGCCTGCACGCGACCGACAAACTGGCTCGATTCCGTGATCGCGCGACGGGTCACCACGATGGTGCCGACCGAGGGCGGACCGGCGGCAAATTGCGCGGCGGCGGGCAATGCCGAGAGACCCAAAAACACCATGGAAGACAGGGCGATACGGCGCATGAAATGATCCCCGCTAGACAAAGGCCTGCCACGCGTTGGACAGATGTGCCGCGCAGTTGCCCGATCCTGATGAACTTGTCACCTTGGATATAAGGACGCTTGTGCGGAAGGGGAGGCAGAAATGCGCGAAAAAGTGACGGTCTGCGAGGTCGGCCCGCGCGATGGGTTGCAAATGGCCAAAACCCGGATGGACACTGCCACCAAGATCGCCTGGATCACGGCGATGGCCGAGGCGGGTGTGCCGGAGATCGAGGTGGGCTCCTTCGTGCCGCCCAAGCTGATTCCCACCATGGCCGACACCGACGAGGTCACCCGCGCCGCCGTGCGGCTTCCCGGCGTGCTGATCGTCGCTCTCGCCCCCAATCTGCGTGGGGCCCAGAACGCCTATGAAGCTGGTGCCCACCGGATCTCGGTTCCGGTCTCGGTGAGCGAGGGCCATAGCCGCGCCAATCTCAACCGCACGCCGGATGAACAGATCGCCGAAGTGGCAAAGATGATCGCATGGGTGCGCGAACAGCCGCGCCGCATGGAGGTCGAAACCGCCTGCTCGACCGCGTTCGGCTGCTCGATTGACGGCGTGGTTCCGACCGCTTCTGTCGTCCGTGTCGCCGCAGCCTTGGCCGCTGCCGGTGCCGACATGGTCACGCTGGCCGACACAGTGGGCTACGGCCATCCGGCGCAGATCAAAGAGGTGGTACGCGCGGTGCAGGCCGAGATCGGATCAAAGCTCGACGGTCTGCATCTGCACGACACGATGGGCCTTGGGATCGCCAACGCGTTGGCGGGACTTGAAGTTGGCGTGCGCAATTTCGACGCTGCCCTTGCCGGTCTCGGCGGCTGCCCGTTCGCGCCGGGGGCGTCGGGCAATATTGTCACCGAGGATTTGGTCTTCATGCTGGAAAGCATGGGGTTCGAGAGTGGCATCAATCTGGACGCCTTGATCGCCTGCCGCCGCTACCTCGCCGAAGGACTGCCGAACGAGGCGCGGCACGGCCATGTGCCGCAGGCTGGGATTCCCAAAACGTTCCGGGCATTGGCGGCATAAACCCATGACGGACAACGCCACTTCCGGTCTGCTGCGCGGCATTCGTGTGGTGGAGTTTGTCCATATGGTGATGGGCCCCACCGCCGGTCAGGTACTGGCCGATCTGGGAGCCGACGTCATCAAAGTCGAGCCCGCGCCCGACGGCGACAACACCAGGCGGCTTGGTGGCTCAGGGTCTGGGTTCTTCACCATCATGAACCGCAACAAGCGCAGCCTTGCGGTAAACCTCAAATCGCCCGAGGGCAAAGCGCTGGTGCTGCGTCTGTTGGCGGGGGCCGATGTGCTGGTGGAGAATTTCCGCCCAGGTGCGATGGAAAAGCTGGGGCTCGGCGTGTCCGATTTGGCAAAATTTAACCCAAGATTGGTTTATTGTTCCTGCAAGGGGTTCCTGCCTGGCCCCTACGAGCATCGCGTCGCACTCGACGAGGTGGTACAGATGATGGGTGGCCTCGCCTACATGACCGGCCCGGTCGGGCGTCCGTTGCGGGCGGGCTCGTCGGTCAACGACATCATGGGCGGCATGTTCGCCGCCATCGGCATTCTGGCCGCGATCAACGAACGCCGCACGACCGGCAAGGGGCGACATATCCAGTCCGGCCTGTTCGAGAACAACGTGCTGCTGATGTCGCAGCATATGGCGCAATACGTCATCACCGGGCACGAGGCCCCGCCGATGAGCGAGCGTATGGTGGCGTGGCCGATCTACGACATTTTCGACGTCGCCGACGGGCAAGTCTTCATCGGCGTGGTGACCGACACGCAATGGAGCGTGTTCTGCGACGCGTTCAACTTGCCGGAACTGCTCAACGACCCTCGCCTCGTCACCCAGGCGGACCGCCGCATGGCTCGGCCCTGGGTGTTGCCGATTGTGGCCGAGGCGGTGAAGGGCGTAACCAAGTCCGAGTTAATGTCCCGCCTGGAATCGCTTGGCTTGCCGTTCGCCCCCATCGCCAAGCCGGTCGATCTGTTCGATGACCCACATCTGAATGCCAGTGACGGTCTGTTGCCAACGAAATTGCCGGATGGGCGGATGACGAAGCTGCCCAACATTCCGCTCAGCGTGGACGGTGAGCGGCCGCAGACGCGGCGCGATCCACCAGGGATTGGCGAACAAAGTGCGGAGATCGCTGCAGAGCTTGGCTATGGTGCGGATGAGATCGCGTCGATGATTGCGTCCGGCGTGATTTCGACAACCCAATCGTAGGGCGGACCAGCGCAGCGCAGTCCGCCCTACGTTGCAATGACAGGTTTTCGCGGGCTTGGCGTTGGAAAGATGACGGTTCACCCCCACCTCTGAAAAGGAAATGGAGAAACCAGGATGCTGCTCACCAAACGACTACTCGTCGCGGCTGTACTGCTGATCTCCGTCGCCCCGCCGACGGCCTCTCTGGCGCAATCGCCGCCGGTGCGGGTGCGCGGCACAATTGCCAGCTTCTCCGGTGACACGCTCAGCGTGGTCACCCGTGAGGGGCCGACGGTTGCGATTGCCATGCCCGCCAATGTGCAGCCCGGCGCGCTGAAGCGGCTGACCTTCGACGACATCAAGCCGAATTCCTTCATCGCCACCGTCGCCGCCCCGAATGCCAAGGGCGAGTTGGAGGCAGTCTATGTCAACGTGTTCGCCGAGGCGCAGCGCGGCACTGGCGAGGGGCATTATGACTGGGATCTGATGCCCGGCAGTTCGATGACCAACGCCACCGTCACGTCGATTGCCAATCCTGGGGCCGGGCGCAAGCTGTCGCTGGTCTACAAAGGCAACCCGATCGACGTCACCGTGCCGCCGAACGCGATCATCATGACCGGCATTCCGGCCAGCCGCGATGATCTCAAGAAGGGCGCGCGGGTGTTTATCAACGCCTCCAAGGCCGCCGATGGCAGTCTGACGGCGCTGCGGCTCACTGTCGGGAAAGACGGGATCGACCCGCCGCAGTGAGGCATTGCGTGCGGTGGCCAGGAACGCAGGTTTCGCTTTTCGCGCTATGTTTGAACAGATATAACCGCATCGGAGGCATCAGATGCGCCAACTTCTCCTTGCCGTTCTTCTCGCCTGCTCCATCAGCGCCGCCCAGGCCGCCGATCTGGTGGTGTTCGCCGCTGCCTCGCTGACCGATGCGCTGAAGGACATCGCGCCGCTGTGGGAGAAATCCGGCGGAGCGCCGGTGAAATTCAGCTTCGCCGCCTCCTCCACCCTGGCACGACAGATCGAGCAAGGCGCTCCGGCCAATCTGTTCATCTCCGCTGATCTGCAATGGATGGATTGGGCCGATCAGCGCCATCTCGTGGTGACCGCCACGCGACGCAACCTGCTTGGCAACAGCATGGTGCTGGTGATGCCGAAGGAGCGTGTGAAGCAGGTTCAGATCTCGCCCACGCTCGACATCCTGGCCCTGCTCGACCCGGACGGTCGGATCGCCACCGGCGACCCGGCGAGCGTGCCGGTCGGCATCTATGCCAAGCAGGCCTTCACCAATCTCGGCCTGTGGGACAAGGTGCAGCCGCGCATCGCAGGTGCCGAGAGCGTGCGCGCCGCCCTGCTGCTGGTCGAGCGGCATGAGGCGCCGATTGGCATCGTCTACGCCACTGATGCAGCGGTCGATCCGGCTGTTGCGGTGGCGGGGACTTTCCCCGCCGACAGCCATCCGCCGATCATCTACCCGTTCGCGGTGACAAGTGCTGGCGACACGCCGGAGGCTCGCAAGCTGCTGGACTTCCTAGCAGGGCCAGAGTCGCGTGCGGCGTTTGCCAAGCGGGGCTTCAAGCTTCTGGCTCCGTGATGATGCGGAGGGAGAACTGCGTCTTGTGCGCTTGCACATGCAGCCCGGGATGCTCATCCTAGTGGGATTGAAGTCCCCAGGGCTGCGCGAAGCGGCGCAGACGGAGTTGTGTTGATGGACGGCGGTGCCGAATCCCGCAAGATCGTGATCCACTCGCCGGAAGATTTCGCGGGCATGCGCGCGGCTGGTCGATTGGCAGCCGAAGCGCTGGACATGATCGCCCAGCATGTGCGCCCCGGTGTGACGACGCAGTATCTCGACACGATCTGCCACGAGTTCATCATTGCCCATGGCGCGATCCCGGCCCCGCTGAACTATCGCGGCTACCCGAAATCGACCTGCATCTCGATCAACCACGTCGTCTGTCACGGCATTCCGGGCGAGCGCGTGTTGGTGCCGGGCGACGTTCTGAACATCGACGTGACGGTTATCCTCGATGGCTGGCACGGTGATTCAAGCCGGATGTATTGCGCTGGGCCTCCGAGCACCAAAGCGCGCAATCTGATCGAAGTCACCCATGAATCGCTGATGCGCGGCATTGCTCAGGTGAAGCCGGGCAACACGCTGGGCGATATCGGCCACGCCATTCAGAGCTATGTCGAATCGAACCGCTTCAGCGTGGTGCGCGATTTCTGCGGCCACGGCATCGGCCGCACCTTCCACGCGCCGCCGAACATTCTGCATTATGGTCGCGCCAAGGATGGCGTGGTGCTCAAGCCCGGCATGTTCTTCACCATCGAGCCGATGGTCAACGCGGGCCGACCGGATGTGAAAGTGCTGGATGATGGTTGGACAGCGGTGACACGGGACCGCTCGCTGTCCGCGCAGTTCGAGCACATGGTCGGTGTCACCGAAACCGGGGTGGAGATCTTCACGCTCTCGCCTGCCGGTCAATTCAAGCCCGATTATCCGGTCTGATCCCATGGCCTCCCACACTTTAACCTTCCCATTGCGCTTCTGCGACACCGACATGCTCGGCCATGTCAACAATGCGATCTATTCCTCGGTCTATGAGGCGGGGCGGACGGAGATGCTGGGCAGGGCCGGGATGCTTGATCTGCGGCGCGGATTTTCGCCGGTGATCGTGCGTGTTGAGATCGACTATCTGCGCGAGATGAACTGGCCGGGTGACGTGATCGTCGAGACGGCGGTCCACAAGATCGGCAACAAATCGATGCATCTGCGCCAGCGCGCGATGTTGGGCGGTGAGTTGGTGTCGCGTGCGGCCTCGGTGCTGGCAGTGATCGACACCAGCACGCGTCGGGCGGTGGTGCTGCCGGATGAGTGGCGGGCGGCGCTGGTTGAGTTCCTGGAGCCGGATTTCGCTTAGAGCAACGCCCGTCCGGCCGATCGATTCCGATCGGTCGGACCGTGCTTTAGGCTGGCAATACCATCAGCACCGTTGAGTGACTCGTCATTGCGCAGGGGCGTCGATCTTACTTCGCGCGTTGAAGCGGCGGCAGCGTCTTGTCGGGGAACCGGCACCATTGCGCCGCCACACAACGCCAGCATTCCGGCGTGCGCGCCTTGCACACGTAACGCCCATGCAGGATCAGCCAATGATGCGAATCCCGCAGCAGATCTGCGGGGATGCGTTTGACCAGCTTGTCCTCCACCTCGCGCACATTCTTGCCCGGCGCGATGCCGGTGCGGTTGCCGAGACGGAAAATATGGGTGTCCACCGCCATCGCAGCCTCACCGAACGCCACGTTGAGCACGACATTCGCCGTCTTGCGCCCGACGCCGGGGAGTGCTTCCAGCGCCTCCCGATCACCCGGCACCACGCCGCCATGCTTCTCGACCAGTTGGCGCGCAAGAGCTGCCACATTCTTGGCCTTGGCTTGCCAGAGCCCGATGGTGCGGATGAACTGCCCGATCTTCTCCGCACCGAGTGCTGCCATCGCCGCCGGTGTCGGGGCGGCGGCGAACAAGGCGGGCGTGACTTTGTTCACCGCGGCGTCCGTGGTCTGCGCTGACATCACCACCGCACAGAGCAGCGAGAAATTGTCGGTGTAGACCAGATCGCTCTTGGCATCCGGATGCGCGCGGGCGAGGGCTTCGAGGAAGAGCCGCGTATCGGCCAGAGTCATCTGCGGCGTCTTGCGCGGCTTCGGGGTGGGCTTGGTTTTGGGGTCTTTCGCCATATTCCTTTGATGGCGCAGCGCCTTGGGGCTGGCAAGCGTCGGCGCGCCGCCTATGTTAACAGGGATGGAGTCGAATCTGCTGTTTCGCGCTGAGCTTGTCCCGCATCGCAGCCTCAGCCCGCGAGGACTGAACCTGCTGTTGGCGGCGGTGGCGGTGATGTGCGGATTGAACGCGCTGGTGTTCATCCTGCTCGGCGCCTGGCCCGTCGCGGGTTTCTCCGGCATCGAGATCCTGCTCGCCGCCATCCTGTTCCGACTCAACGCGCGGGCGGCCAAGAGCACTGAGATCATCACTCTTAGCCATGACGAGTTGCACATCGAGCGCATCGCCCCAGACGGATCACGTCGGGCGGCGGCGTTGCAGCCCGCGTGGTTGCAATTGCGTCTGGAAGACCGCCCCGGTCGCACACCGCTGTTGCTGGCAACCGAGCGCAAGCGGCGGATCGAATTGGCGCGCGATCTGGGTGAGGACGAAAAGCGCAGCCTCACCGAGGCGCTGTCGGCAGCACTGGAGCGGCTGCGCAATCCGGTGTTTGACAACCCGCAATTGCGGGTGGCGGACGGAGACTAGACCTATTCCGGACACATCGACTTGATCAGTTCGTAGATCCGTTTGCGCATGTTCGCGTCGGGAATCCGATAATAGGCCCGCACCAGTTCGAGCGTCTCGCG
>CAITEF010000246.1 GCA_903891315.1 uncultured Rhodospirillales bacterium
CCGCGATCCAATCACCATTGCGATCTCCTCTGGCGGGTCGGCGCCGATCCTGTCGCGGATGCTGCGGGCACGGATCGAGGCGCTGGTCCCCCCAGCCTATGGACGGCTGGCGGCTCTGGCGGATCGGTTCAAGACACGCATCCGCGCCGCCTTCCCGGATCTGGCGCAGCGGCGGCGGGCTTTGGAACGGCTTTTCACCGGCACAGCGGCAGATTTGGTGTTCGCTGGCCATGAAGACGAAGCCGCCGCCGAATTCGAGGCAGCGTTAACCTCTCATTCATCCTCCGGCGGTATGGTCTTCCTCGTCGGAGCCGGACCGGGGGCCGCCGATTTGATGACATTGCGCGCGCAACGCCTGCTCGGTGAGGCGGATGTGATCGTGCATGACCGGCTGATTGGGGATGCCGTGCTCGATCTCGCACGTCGAGATGCGCACCGTATCTATGTGGGCAAAGTGCGGGCGCATCATTGCGTGCTGCAGGAAGACATCAACGCCCTGCTGATCAAGCTCGCGCGTGAGGGAAAGAAGGTGGTGCGGCTGAAGGGCGGTGATCCGTTCGTCTTCGGTCGCGGAGGCGAGGAAGCAGAGGCGCTGCATGCCGCAGGTGTGGCGTTCGAGGTCTGCCCAGGAGTGACTGCGGCGCTGGCCTGTGCGGCGCAGGCGCGGATTCCGCTGACACATCGGGCGACGACCCGTTCTGTGACATTCGTGACCGGCCATACAAAAGAGGGAAGGCTTGATCTGGATTTCGATCCGTTGGTCAAACTGAATGGGACAATCGCTGTCTATATGGGAATCGTCTCGCTGCCGCAGCTGCGTGATGGGCTGTTCGGGCATGGGATGGATCGGACTATGCCCGCGATGCTGATCGAGCGCGGTGGTTCGCATCGGCAGAGGGTTTTGCGGGGAACGCTCGACGAGTTGGTAGACTTGGCATCATCGTGGACTCAAGGCGGGCCGACACTTGTGATGATCGGGCAGGCGGTCGCGCGCGGTATCGCATTGCAGGAAGTTGCGATGCCGGACACGATGCAAGCCGATACCGTCGCCTGACTCAGGAGAGCGTCCGCATGCGTCTGCCCCCTGCCCTCGTGCCATTGAAGCATTCGCTGTTCCGAGCGCTGTGGTTCGCCAATCTCGCGGTCTATCTCGGCGTGTGGATGACCAGCACGACAGCCGGTTGGATGATGACGTCGCTGTCGCCGAACGCGCTGATGGTCAGTCTGGTGCAGGCGGCCACCGTGTTGCCGGTGTTTCTGTTCGTGCTTCCGGCAGGAGCGATCGCCGATCTGGTCGACAAGCGCAAATTGCTGATCGGGACCCAAAGCTGGATGTTGTTGTCGGCAGCCGCGCTGACACTGATCACATCGGCGGGTGGGATGACCGATTGGTTGTTGCTGGGGCTGATTTTCTCGATCGGCACCGGGAATGCGATGAACGCACCGGCCTGGGGCACCGTGCTGTCTGAATCGGTGCCGCGCGCGGATCTGGTGCAGGCGGTGGCTCTCAACGGCGTGGGGTTCAACATCGCGCGCGCGGTCGGTCCGGCCCTTGGCGGTTTCCTGCTGGTACTTGCGGGCCCGACGCTGACCTTCGGGCTGAATTCGGTCTCGTATCTCGCGGTGATCAGCGTGTTGCTGTTCTGGCGACGTCCCGCACAGCAATCCTCTGGCCTGCCGCCGGAGCATTTGCTGGGGGCGATGAAAGCGGGCATCCGCTTTGTGCGCCACACCCCCACGGTGCTTGCGGCAATGGCCAGGGCAGCGATCTATTTCATTTCCTGCTCGGCGCTGTGGGCGACGTTGCCGCTGGTGGTGAAACACCAGCTTGGGCTGGACGCTGGCGCATTCGGGTTGTTGTTGGGATTGATGGGCGCTGGCGGCGTGACCGCTGGTCTGATGCTGCCGAACGTTCGAGCGAAATTCCGACGGGGGCAGATCGTCTTCTACGCCTCGCTGCTGTCATGCGGCGGAATGGGGCTGATGGCGATCGCGACGCATTGGATCATGGCAGCTGCGGCAATGCTGATGTTTGGCGTCGGCTGGGTGATGGCATCCTCGGTGTCACAGGCCTCGGCACAGATGGCGGCCCCGCCCTGGGTGCGGTCGCGGGCACTTTCGATCTATCAGCTCTCGTTCAACCTCGCTCTGGTGGTTGGCACCTTCTTCTGGGGCTGGCTTGCCACGCAATATTCGCTCTCACTCACCCTTGGGTCCGCCGCGATTATCGGCACGGTGACGGCGGTGGCAGCGCGCTTCTTCAATATCGACAGTCAGGAGGGCATTGCGGGCAAGCCGATCTCGGCGCTCGTCACCCCGGTCGCCGAGGAGGTCGCCCCTATTTTGGCCCAGGTGCTCACGCAGACGCGCGGGCGGGTGATGGAAAGCCAGCATTACCGGATCGATCCGGACGAGAAGGAAAACTTCCTCGCAGTGATGGCCGAACTGCGCGATGTGCGCGGTCGCGGCGGGGCGGTGCTGTGGCATCTGGGCGAGGATATCTCCGACCCGGATCACTGGGTGGAGCTGTGGTGGGTCGAGACCTGGACCGATCATCTGCGCGAAGAAAGCCGCCATTCGGATGCTGATCGCCAGATCATGGCGCGCGCGCTGGCATTCCATATCGACGGCGCACCGCCAGCGACACGCCGGTTCCTGGCAATCACCCCGCATCGGGCGCATGGGGCTCCCTGACAGGCTAAGCTGCTCTAAAATCATATGTTTCTAGAGCACGACCGTCCGGCCGATCGATTCCGATCGGTCGGGCCGTGCTCTAGAATTGCGGTCTGGCAGGGCGAACGGGTAGACTCTGCCAGAGAATCGGGAACACAGCATGAACGACCTGTTCAAGTCCGAGCCAGCAGGCAAGGACTCAAACGCCTATTCCGCCAAGGACATCGAGGTCCTGGAAGGTCTGGAGCCGGTGCGTCGTCGGCCCGGCATGTATATTGGCGGCACCGACGAGACGGCCCTGCATCACCTCGCCTCGGAGATCATCGACAATGCGATGGACGAGGCGGTGGCGGGGCATGCGAGCTTCATCGAGGTCACGTTGTCGCCCGGCAACACGCTCACCGTGCGCGACAATGGGCGCGGCATCCCGACCGATCCGCATCCGAAATTCCCCAATCTCTCCGCCCTTGAGGTGATTTTCACCACGCTGCATTCGGGGGGCAAGTTCTCCGGCAAGGCCTATGAAACCTCGGGCGGACTGCACGGCGTGGGCTCCTCTGTGGTGAACGCGTTGTCGTCTTCCTTGGAAGTGGAAGTCGCGCGCGACCGCGTGTTGTGGCGGCAGAGTTATGTGCGCGGCGTGCCGCAGACAGCGCTCGAAAACGCGGGCGCAATTCAGAACCGGCGCGGCACCCAGATCCGGTTCACCCCGGATGACGAGATTTTCGGTGAACTGCGCTTCCTGCCATCGCGGCTGTTCCGGCTGTGTCGCTCGAAGGCCTATCTGTTCCGCGGCGTGCGGATCCGTTGGGCGTGTGACCCGTCGCTGATCGGCAACAGCGATGTTCCGGCCGAACTGGAACTGCATTTCCCCGGCGGTCTGCGCGATTCGCTGGAGGCCGAGCTTGGCCTGCGCACGCCGGTGGTGCCGCTCTGGGCGGGCGAGGCGAATTTTCCGGCTTTGGCCAATGGCGAACGCGCTGGGCGACTGGAATGGGCGCTGGCCTGGCTCGATGAGGGCGAGACCGGGATTTCGTCCTATTGCAACACCGTGCCCACCCCGCAAGGCGGCACGCATGAGGCGGGGTTCCGGGCGGCGCTGCTCAAGGGTCTGCGCAATTGGGGCGAGCAGCGCGGCAACAAGAAAGCCGCGGCCATCACCGCCGAAGATGCAATCTCGGGGCTGGCGGCCAAACTCTCCGTCTTCATCCGCGAGCCGCAATTCCAAGGCCAGACCAAAGAGAAGCTGACCAACGCCGAGGCCGCGCGTCTCGTTGAATCCGCGATGCGCGACCGCTTCGACCATTTCCTGGCGGCCACACCGGTGCAGTCCGACGCGCTGCTGGCATTTGCCATCGAGCGGGCGGAAGACCGGCTGCGGCGGCGCGAGTTGAAGGATGCGCCGCGCAAATCCGCCACACGCCGACTGCGTCTGCCCGGCAAGCTCGCCGATTGCACGGTCGAGGACGCCTCGCGCACCGAACTTTTCCTCGTCGAGGGTGACTCGGCCGGTGGCTCGGCCAAGCAGGCGCGGGATCGGGCGACCCAGGCGGTGCTGCCATTGCGCGGCAAGATCCTCAACGTTGCCAGCGCCAGCACCGAGAAGTTGCGGCAGAACCAGGAGCTGAAAGATCTGATCGAGGCGCTCGGCTGTGGCGTGGGGGATCGGTTCGACCGCTCCAAACTCCGCTATGGCCGCGTCATCGTGATGACCGATGCCGACGTGGACGGCGCGCATATCGCCTCGCTCTTGATGACCTTCTTCTATCGTGAACTGCCGGAACTGATGCGCGAGGGGCATATCTACCTCGCCCAACCGCCACTCTATCGCCTCACCCAAGGGGCCAAATCGGTCTATGCGATGGACGATTTGGATCGCGAGCAGAAAATCGGTCTGTTCCGCAGCGGCACCAAAATCGAGGTCAGCCGCTTCAAGGGTCTCGGTGAAATGCCGCCCGCCGCGCTGAAGGAGACCACGATGGATCCCACCAAGCGGACCCTGCTGAAGGTGACTCTACCACCGGAAGACCGCCAGATGACGGAAGATCGGGTGGAGAGCCTTATGGGTCGTAAACCGGAATTGCGGTTCCAGTTCATTCAGGAAAACGCCAATCAGGTCGGCGAACTGGACATCTGACTGCCAGCCCAAACCGCCAGCCTGACGATCAGATCTCTTTCTTCAGCGACGGCGACGCCTTGAAACGCACCGTCTTTCCGGCTTTGACCTTGACGGCCTCGCCCGTGCGCGGGTTCATCGCCTTGCGGGCTTTGGTCTTGCGCACGGTGAACGTGCCGAAGCTCGGCAGGGTGAACTTGCCGTTCTTCTTCAGTTCGCCGACGATCGCCTCAATGACATCGCCAGCGGTGCGGTTGGCGGCAACCCCGGTCAGCGACGCCGATTCCTGGATCACCTGTGCAATGAATGCCTTGGACATCCAAACTCTCTCCTGCTCGCCCCGATTGCCCCCGGAGCAGTTCTGGTTTGCGTTGCGCAGTTATCGATCTCAACGCGTCAACTCGTTGGTATCAACCCCGAACCTGCATTGTAAATCACTTTGTACCCAAGGCTGCAACTCTTGGAAATCAGGCACTGTTGCGCACCAATTCGTTGACGACCCGGTTGCGTTGCGCAGTCCGGAAACCCGCTGACAGCAACAGGTGAAATGGAATGACGGCCTCCAGTTTTTATCCTGAAACAGAAATGGTTTCAAACAGATTCGATGGGCTCGACTCGTGGGAGTCCGTCGAAATTTTGCGCGCATTTTGGGAATCGCAGCTCGCCGCCGTCGCTTCGGTGCAATCCGCGCTCCCCGATATCGCGCGGGCGGCCGAGGCGGCGGCGGCACGGCTGCGCGCGGGCCATGGTCGGCTCGTCTATGTCGGGGCAGGCACCTCGGGGCGGATCGGCGTGCAGGACGGTGCCGAGCTGCCGCCCACGTTCGGCTGGCCCGCGAGCCGTTTGGCGCTGGTGATCGCCGGGGGCACGCGGGCACTGACCGAGGCGATCGAGAACGCCGAGGATGATGCCGACGCCGCGACGCAAGAACTGCGCGCGCACGCCATTGGCCGCGACGACGTGGTGATCGGCATCGCCGCCAGCGGATCGACACCGTTCACCCTGGCCGCCCTGGTGGCGGCACGGGCTTCTGGAGCCTGCACCGTCGCACTGTCCAATGCGGCGGACGGCGCGATCCTGCAGGCCGCCGAATTCCCGATCCTGGTCGCGACCGGGGCCGAGCCGATTGCCGGATCGACGCGTCTGAAAGCCGGCACCGCGCAGAAAGTGGTGCTCAACCTGTTCTCCAGCCTGCTGATGATCCAGCTCGGCCATGTCTATCGCGGCTTGATGGTCGATATGCAGGCGCGCAACGAGAAACTGCGCAGGCGGGCGCGGCGCATGCTCACACAGCTCACCGGGGCCGAGACCGCCGAGATCGAAGCGGCGCTGGAAGCCGCCCAAGGTCAGGTGAAGCCCGCGGCACTGATGCTGCTGCGCGGCGTTTCGGCGGATCAGGCGCAGGCGGCGCTGGCGCGGCATGGCGGTCATCTGCGCGCCGCACTGGCCGAGCCGCAGCCATGAAGGCGCTGGTGGCAAGCCGGGTTTTCGACGGCTCCAACCTGCATGGTCCAAGCGTTGTGCTCATCGAAGGCGACACGGTGCTCGACATCGCCGCCGCCGCTCCGCCCGGCGTCGAGACGATCCGGCTTGGCGAGGATGTGCTGCTTGCACCCGGCTTTGTCGATCTGCAGGTCAATGGCGGCGGCGGAGTGATGTTCAATGACAGCCCGGATGTGGCGACATTGCGCTGTATCG
>CAITEF010000247.1 GCA_903891315.1 uncultured Rhodospirillales bacterium
CGGGAAATCTGCTGTCGAATTTGGTGTTCTTCAAGAAGCTACATGACGACAACGCCAAGCTTGAGGATGCGATTCCAGAGTTCGTCGCCAAGCGGAAGGCTCGTTATGGTGGCATGAGGCTGCGCGATCTGTGTGCGGAGATGCACGCGTTCTATCGCGAAGCCAGAACGTCCACATTGCAGCGCCAACAGTTTCGGGTTGGACATTTTCCGCCACAAGCGATGCCCGCCAATGTCGCAATGCGCCATTTGACGCGCAACAACGTGGATTACCTGCCGCTCGATGAGATTTCCGGACGGATCGCCACGACGATGTTTGTCGTCTACCCGCCGGGCATTGCCACCATTGTGCCGGGCGAACGGTTGTCGGACGCTGCGCAGCCGATGATCGACTATCTCAAAGTCTTTGAGCGCGGGGCCAACATGTTCCCAGGTTTCGAGAACGAAATTCAGGGGCTTTATCGCGAGAAAACCGAGGATGGGAAGACGCGCTTCTTCACTTATGTGGTGAAGGAATAGACGCCAGACCGGGAAATCTCAGCCAGAATAGGCTTGGGATAGGGCGGATGACCCCCTGTGTCCCAAGCCGCCCAACCCCGGCCGTGCAGGCAAAGGCGGGCAGCAAAAGCGCGTGGGTGTTCAAACCAATTCCCTACATGAGACGTCAGCGGCCCTCGATACGCCGCACCGGCATTGTCCAGGCCATAACCGCACCCAGCAGCGGAAAGACGGCGATCGCGACGAAGGCTGCTCTGAACGCATGCGCCACTTCGATCTGAACTTGGCCGATTCGGGCTGCCGGTAGACCGTCAAGCGCTTTGGCCCCCTCCTCTACCAGCATACTGAACAGATGGGCTGCGTCGGTGTCAGTGGCTGTTAGAGTTCCGAACAAAACGGTGCCGACCAAGGCCGTGCCGAGCCCTGAGCCTATGGAGCGGGAGAACTGCACGCTTGCGGCGGCTGAACCGAGTTGGCGGGGGCCGGCCAACATCTGCACGGTGGTCTGCACGACCGGCATCGCGGATCCGCAGAAAAACGATATTCCTGCGAATAAGAAACCCAGTTGATCGATGCTCATTGAGGGCGCGAAGAACGCGAGGCACAGAATCAGAGCGGCAAGTGCAGGCTGTCCAAACGAAGGAATGATCGCGCTGCGCCCGGTGCGGGTGATGATCTGACCCGTGGTCATGCCTCCGACGGCGATGAAGAGGGTGAGTGGCAACATGCGCAGGCCGGTGTCCGTCGGTGAGATGCCACGGACGATTTCGAGATAGATTGGCAGAAACGTCACCAGCGAGACGATCGTCGCCCCTGCACAACTGGCGAGCAGCGTTGTTCGCCAGATCGCTTCCTGTCGCAGCAGATTGATCGGAAGCAGCGGAGCGGGGAAACGAACCTGTTGACGCACCAGAAGGAAGCATGCGCCGCCCGCAAGTCCGAGCATCATGAAGGCCCAAGGCAGCACCGACACGTCGAATTTTCGGAACTCCTCCAGCGACAGCAGCAAAGGCGCGATGGTCAAGGCAAAGAGGGCGAGACCCAGGAAGTCAAACCGAAATGCACCCAATGTGGGCGGGCGCACCTTCAGTCGAAATGTAAGAAAAACTGCCAACAGGCCGAGTGGAATGTTCACCCAGAACACGCTTTGCCAGCCTAGGCTTTGCGTTAACCAACCTCCAGCCACCGGCCCGAAACTCGAAGCACACACAAAGACCGACGCCGTGTAGCCTTGATATTTCCCGCGCTCCCGCGGTGGCACCACCTCGCCGACCAAGGCTTGGCTGAGGGTCATCAATCCACCGCCACCTAGGCCCTGCAACAGACGGGCGATGGTCAGGACAAGGATCGACGGGGCAACGGCACATAGAGCCGATGCGCTGATGAACAATCCCAACGCGAGAAACATCACGCGACGCCGACCCAGCGCATCACCAAGGCGGCCATAGACTGGTGCTGCGATCGTTGCGGCGACCAGGTAGGAGACGACGATCCAGCTGACGCGTTCCACCTGCCCCAATTCGCCGGCGATTGCCGGAAGAGCGGTGGCCACGATTGTGCCATCCACCGAGGCCAGGAACATCGGCAGCATCACTGACGGGAACACCCTCAGGAAAAGGCGCTTTTGCGATACGTCTTCCATTGATCGATTGGTGAACGCAGAGCAGCGCGGCGGCAAGTGGGAGCGACGGCGTTGTGCTTGACCCTCCAATGCGGCTTATGCAGGGGGTCAAAAAATACGGCCAGCAGATGGAACCAAACCGGTCGGCGGGCAATGCGTCGCGCGTGCATCAGGGATTGCCATGATAGCAAAACCGCTTACATCCCTGACGGCTGACGAGCGCTCGTTGACGAAATGTCGAGAGCGTCTTTCTTGAAATTGGAGCTGAAACACTGGCAGAACGCAGTGGTGCGGCGAGATCGAAGACTCCCTGAGGATATCATAACGATGAAGACGTTTGTTGCTCTGACCGCGGCCGTACTCGCGCTTTCCACCACAGGCGTGCTGGCCGCGGATCCGGACGCTGGTGCCAAGGTGTTCAAGAACCAGTGCACGGCATGCCATTCTAATGTGGCTGGCAAGAAGCTGGTCGGTCCGAGCCTGTTCGGGATCGTGGGCCGCAAAGCCGGCACACAGGATTTCGCCTATTCTGACGCCAACAAGAATTCTGGCATCACCTGGGACGAAGCCACGCTGGAGCAATACCTTGTTGCTCCGGGCAAGATGGTGGTCGGCACCAAGATGACCTATGCCGGCTTGAAGAACGACACGCAACGCGCTGACCTGATCGCTTATCTGGCAACACTGAAGTAATTCGTCAGAATACCTCGTTGAAAAAGCCGCCGCCTGCCAATGCTGCGGCTTTTTATGGCTTTTTGCGTCACCTTAGTTTGCTGATCTCAGCCAGCTTCTGAAAGCAGCGCTTTAGCATTGGCAATAATTGCGCGGATTTCAGGACGGCAGGATCCACAGTTTGTTCCGGCCTTCGTTTCGATTCCGATGACTTCGAGACTGCAGCTCCCCGCTTCGACAGCGGCCTGAATCTGGCCGGCACCGACACCGAAGCAAACACAGACAGGAGCTTCCGGCATCGCACCATCGGCCGGCTTGCCAGCCAGCAGCGCGCGACGTTCGGCCAATGTAAGGCGGTCACGCACGAAGAGATCAGCAAGCCACTCGCGAGCCGGGAGGGCGTGGTCTGGGCCGATAAACAGCACGGCCAGCAAGATGCCGTCCCGAACCAGAGCGGCGCGATAAAGGCCGCTTGCCCGGTCGATCAACGTGATCCAAGCGCCCGGATGATCGAGCCTTGCAAGCAAATGATCGAATGCCTCGTCCGGTGGCTCCAACCCTGCCAATTCGTAACGCCAAGCCGCTCCGGTCGGGAGCATTGCGCACCAATCGGCGAGATCCACACCCAGCTCGGTGCGGGAGACCAGAAATCCATGCCATGACGCCAAGTAGGGGGTCACGCGGACGGGAGAATGTTTCAGCTCCGGTTGGCCAGACACCGGATCGACCTCCGCGTTGACGTTCTGGTTGATCCGACCTTGCGGGCAGAATTGCCGTGTCCAGTGCATCGGGACGAACACGCTGCCGGGACGTTGGTCGGAGTCAATCTGGACGCGCAGGACAGAATTGCCGGTGGGAGATTCGATCCGAATAAGATCGCCGTTCGCAACGCCTTGCGCGTCATCCGGATGAAGAGTGGCGAACGGTTCGGGCAGATGCTGCATCAGTCGGGCGGATTTTCCGGTGCGGGTCATCGTGTGCCACTGGTCGCGGATTCGGCCGGTGTTGAGCACAAGAGGATACGCCTCGGATGTCGCGTTGACCGGAAGGCGGTATGGCGTGGGCACCAGTTTGGCACCGAGACCACCAGTGAAGAAGCGATGTCCGCCCTCCCCGCTCGACGGTACCGGCCAGCGCGTGGGTTCGAGGCCGTTGTATTCGGCGTCGGTGAGAGTGGCGAGGCCGGAGATGTCGAACAAGCGGCGGCCATTGTTGCCGAGGCCAGTGAGGGCTGCGTGTTCGCGGAAGATGTCGGCGGGGCTGTTCCAAGCAAATGCCGCGCCCCACCCCATGCGGACGGCAACGCCTGCGATGATCTGCCAATCGGCGCGTGCTTCTCCGGCGGCCGGCAGGAAGGCGCGTTGGCGGCTGATGGTACGTTCGGAGTTGGTGACCGTGCCGCTCTTCTCGCCCCATGCCAAAGCCGGCAGCCTTATATGGGCGAGATTGACGCTGTCTTGTGCGCGCATCGCCTCGGAGATCACCACGGTCTCACATTTGGCTAGAGCCGCAAGGACCGCGTCGGCTTCCGGCATCGAGACGACGGGGTTGGTGGCGATGATCCAGACAGCGCGGATTTGGCCCGATTCAATCGCCCGAAACAGATCAACCGCCTTGTGGCCCGGTCCTTTGGCGAGGTTGGGGGCGTTCCAATGGGCGCGCACCAGTTCGGCCTCGCCCGGGCGATCCCATTCGAGATGCCCGGCGAGCATATTGGCCAATGCGCCGACCTCACGCCCCCCCATCGCGTTGGGCTGACCGGTGAGGCTGAACGGTCCGGCCCCTGGCAGACCGATACGTCCGGTGGCGACATGCAGATTGATGATCGCGTTGACTTTGTCGGCTCCAGCGCTCGATTGGTTCACACCCTGGCTGAACAAGGTCAGTGCACGCGGTGTCTCAGCGAACCATGCCAGCAATTTGGCCAGGTCGGCAGGTTCAACGCCGCAAAGCTCGGCGGCGATGGCGAGGTCGGGGGCATCCTTGCGCGCGGCGATCACCGCAGGGTCGTCCGGGTTGCTGGCCAATTGGCCGAGCAGGAAGTTGAACAGCGCCACATCGCTGCCGGGCCGGATCGGCAGATGCAACTCCGCCCCCTCGCAGGACGAGGTACGTCGCGGATCGATCACCACCAGCTTCGCCTCGGGCCGCTGTGCGCGGGCAGCGAGGAGGCGTTGGTAAAGCACCGGATGGCACCATGCCGCATTGGAGCCGACGAGGAGCACAAGATCAGCGAGCTCAATGTCCTCATAGATGGCTGGCACGATATCTTCGCCGAACGCCCGCTTATGTCCGGCAACCGCGCTTGCCATGCAGAGACGCGAATTGCTGTCGATATTGGCGGTGCCCAAGAAGCCCTTGGTGAATTTGTTCGCCGCGTAATAATCCTCGGTCAGCAACTGGCCCGAGACATAGAGCGCCACCGAATCCGGCCCATGTTCGGCTATGGTCTTCGAGAACCGCCGCGCCACCTCGTCCAGCGCTTCATCCCAGGAGACCCGCACACCGTTGATCTCCGGATGCAGCAGACGGCCATCGAGTGAGAGCGTCTCACCCAAAGCTGAGCCCTTGGAGCAAAGCCGCCCGAAATTGGCGGGGTGTTCCTTATCACCCGCAATCCCTGCACTGAGCGGACCCGTAGGTGACGCGAGAACGCCGCAGCCGACGCCGCAATAGGGGCAGGTTGTTTTGACGACAGTCTCAGTAGACATCGCGCTGATACCGCCCCTGGCGTGCGAGGGCGACGATCCAGTCGCGGGCCTGGTCTTCTGACAGGCCGCCCTGCTCACGGGCGATCAACCGCAACGTGGTGTCGACATCCTTGGCCATCCGGCTGGCATCGCCGCAGACATAGAAATGGCCGCCCTCCTGCAGCCAGCGCCACAGATCGGCGGACTGTTCACGCATGCGGTCCTGCACATAGATTTTCTTCGCCTGATCACGCGAGAACGCGGTGGAGAGTCGGGCGAGCGTGCCGTCGGCGAGCCAGGATTCGATCTCGTTGCGGAACAGGAAATCAGTGGCCTCGCGCTGGTCACCGAAGAACAGCCAGGATTTGCCCTTGATCCCCAGCGCCGCCCGCTCCTGCAGGAAGGCGCGGAACGGGGCGATGCCTGTGCCGGGCCCGCACATGATCACCGGTGTCGCCAGATCACTCGGCAGGCGGAAATGGCTGACCGTGATGCTGGCCTGGATGTCGCCCGCATCGACGCCGCGTTCGGCCAGGAAGCAACTCGCCACACCCTGCCGGATGCGTCCGCGCAGTTCCGTGCGCACCACGCCGAGACAGAGATGCACCTGCCCAGGTGTCGCGCGCAGCGAGGAGGCGATGGAATAGAGGCGAGGTTTCAATGATGGCAGGCTGCGCGTCAGATCGGCGAGCGGCGGGCGGGCGGAGGGGAAGGCTTCGAGCAGATCGAGCAGATCGGCATCCTCGGGCTGCGCGCCGTCATCGCCATCGGTAAGTTTGCGCAAAGCCTGCGCGTGTTTCGGATCGGTGGCGGTCATCGCCAACAGATCGGTGGTGCGGTCCTGCGGGCGGGCAATGTCGAGATGCGACAGAAACGCCTCGCGCAACGGGCGGGTGATGCCGTCATGGCATGCGACGGGCTCCTCACCACTCGCCCTCAGCGTGGTGAGCAAGGCGGCGACCAACGCGGGGTCGTTGCTGGCGGTGACGCCGATGGAATCGCCGGGCTGGTAGGTAAGGCCGGACCCTTCCAAGTCGATGACGACGTGGCGGACGTCCTTGGCCGAGCCTGTTTTGGTCAAAGGCAGAGCGGAGAGCACACGAACCGGTGCGGTCTTCTTTTCGGCTACTGCTGGTTTTGTGGCTGCGGCGGGAGCTGCGGCTGGTGCCTCAGCGAGCAGCGATTTCAGCACCTTCTGCGTCGCCTTCGCCCCGGGCACGCAGAGCGAGGTGCTGTCTTCCTTCCCCTCGGCAAGTGCCTCGGCGTAGGTCTGGCAGAGGTAGCCGCATTGCCCGCAATCAAGCTGCGCCATCGCTGCCATCAGACGACGCTTGAGCGGACGGCCCTCGGCCATCGCCATTCGCTCGTCCATCTCCAGCGCTGCGTCATGCCAGGGGAAATCCTCGGCCTCCATCGGGGCGGCGGCGATGGAGGTTCCTGCTTGCGTGGCTCCGCCATAGAGTCCGGCGAGAAAGCCGTTCAGCCAGGCGCGTTGGGCGGCGTTGAACGGGGCGTTTTCCGGGATGATCGGCGTGGGAGCGGAGATCGCGTTCACGTCAGGCATCCTCCGTCACACGCTCGCACAGGGCAGCGAGGTCTTCTGTGGAAAGGGTGGCGGTGTAGGATTGGAAACTCTGGCCGGGTTCGCGGCGCTGCATCCAATCGGAGAGCAGCGACAGCACCATCGGCCCCAACTCATCAAAGGCCACTTTCGGGCGGATCAGACGGCCAATCTTCTGGTCAGCCCCTGCCCCACCGCCGACATGGAGGTCATACCCCTCCACCATCTCCTCACCGCGTTCCACCTTGGCCCCGAGCAGGCCGATATCGGCGATGTAGTGCTGCGCACAGGAATGGTGGCAGCCTGTGAGATGGATGTTGATCGGCGCATCAATGGCGATGCGATCATCGAGCCATTCGACCAACTGCGCACCATGTGCCTTGGTGTTGGAGGCCGCGAATTTGCAGCCCGCATTGCCGGTGCAGGCGACCAGCCCGCCGCGCAACTCGCTGGCGTCGGCGGACAGGCCCAGCGCCTTGATCTCAGCCAGAACGGCGGGAAGGGCGGCTTCGGGAATGTCGCTGATCAGCAGGTTCTGCCAGACCGTCAGCCGGATCGTCCCCGAGCCGTGGCGTTCGGCGATCTGCGCCAGACCGCGCATCCGCTCGGTGGTCAGCCGCCCGACCGGGCAGACGATGCCGACATAGAACAGCCCGGATTGTTTCTGCGGATGCACGCCGATATGGCCGCGCTTGTCCTGCGACGGGCGCGGCAGGATGGCGGCGGCATCGACGCGCGGCAGTGAGCGGCCAAGCTCGCGCTCGACTTCGGCCAGGAAGGCCGGAATTCCAATGCGGTCGAGCACGTATTTCAGCCGCGCCTTGCCGCGATCCGTGCGGTCGCCGGTGGCGATGAAGACGCGCAAGATGGCGTCGCACACGGCAGTGGTCTCGTTGGCGGGCACGATCACGCCGGTCTCGCGGGCGAGGTCGCGATGGCCGGTGATGCCACCAAGCGCCAGGCGGTAATACACGCCCGGCTCAACCCCGAAACCAACCGCCATCTGGACGGCGGTGAAGGCGATGTCGTTGGTCTCTTCCAGCACCAGCACGCGCCCACCACCGTCAAAGGCGATGTTGAACTTGCGCGGCAGGCCATAAAGCTCGCGGCGGCGAATGATGTGGTGATGGATCGCTCGGGCATGCGGTCGTGTGTCGATCAACTCCTGCGCATCGATCCCGGCAGTGGGCGAGCCGGTGACGTTGCGGACATTGTCGGCACCGGAGCCCTGAGACGTGAGGCCGAGATCCACCAGGCGCAGCACCAACTCTGGTGCTGCATGTGCCGGGATGTGGCGGATTTGCAGGTTGGCGCGGGTGGTGACGTCGGCGAACCCGCCGCCGAGTTCATCGGCAATGTCGGCGACGCCACGGAACTGGGCGGCGGTGATGATCCCACCGGGGATGCGCAGGCGGCACATATAGGCGTCCTGCGTCGGCCCGACATAAAACAGGCCGTGGAAGCGGATGAGGAAATCATCCAACCCCTTGGCGAATTTGCCGTCAGCCGCCATCGCCTCGATTTCTGGCATGCGGTCGAGCGGGTGCTTTTTCCGCTTAGCCTCCTCCTGCGGCACCAGCTTGCCACCGGCGGCGATGGCGCGGTCCTGGGCGGCGCGGTTGATGTCCGACGGGTCAGAGGGTGCGGATTCCGACAGTGGAGCGAAGGGCAGTCCGAGAGCGGCGCGCCGCGTCTCAATGCCGGTCATGAAGCCCTTGAGGTATTCTTGCTGCTCGGGGGAAAACGGCTGGTCGTTCATGCCGCGATCTCCTTTGGGGCGAAGGCGCGGCCAAAGGCGAGAACCGGGCGCAACGCCCGCACATCCTGGCCGAGTAGGGATTTGTACCATGGCGCATCCGCCGTCTCGCCATAGAGCACTGCTCCGATCAGGCAGTGATCGCGCAACAGGAAGCGACGGTATTCGGCGGTTTCCGGGTCGGCATAGACGAGACTTTCGGCATCATCGGCAGCGATGTCACCGCCGGACCACACCCCTGCCCCGGCCACCTTCAAAGCGGTCGCAGCTGTCTGAGGCGCGTAGGCGGCATCTTCACCGAGCAAATGACGGGCAGCGATCTCGGCTTGCGCGAAGGCGGGGGCGACCAGGCCGCAGCATTGGCCGCGATGCTCGGCGCATTCGCCGATGGCGAGGATGGTGGGGTCGGAGGTGCGCATCTGGTCATCCACCACAATGCCGCGCCCGATGCTTAGACCGGCCTCGCGTGGGAGTGTCGTCTCGGGACGGATGCCCACAGCCATCACGATCAAATCGGCCTCGATAATGCGGCCATCCTTGAGCCGCACTCCGGTGGCGCGATCTTCACCGGTGATCTCCACCGTCATCGCCAAGAGTTCAACGCCAATCCCTTGGCTGCGCAGACGATTCGCCAGCAACGTGGCGGCACTGTGGTCAAGTTGGCGTTCCATCAGACGGTCCACTGCGTGCAGAACCGTGGCGCTCATGCCGCGCTTGGCGAGGCCAACAGCGGCTTCGAGGCCGAGTAATCCGCCGCCGATCACGATGGCACGACCACCGCGAGCGGCGGTGTTGAGCATGAAATTCACCTCGTCGAGCGTGCGATACAGCACCACGCCGGGCAAATTGGCCCCTGGGAATGGCAGCCGCACCGCCTGTGAGCCGGTGGCAAGCACGAGGCGCTCATAGGCGATGGTCTCGCCGCTATCGGTCACAAGCGTCCGGGCATCCCGGTCAATCCCGGTCACGCGCAGACCGGCGCGCAGCGTGATCCCCATCTCGGCCAGGCGCTCTGCCGAATGCGTCACCAACCCTGCCGCATCCACGTCGCCCGCCAGATAGTTCGACAAGGCGACACGGTTGTAAGGCAGACCCGGCTCCGCTCCGATGAGAATCGGCTTCTTTCCGGCCCGCGCGAGAATCTCCGCACAACGCAAGCCGGACGGGCCGGAGCCGATGATGACAATCGGGGCAGACATTACGCCGCCTGCGCCGGGTTGCGGTGGCGGGCGTAGAGGAACTCCATCACCTTCTGGCGGGCGGCGATGAAG
>CAITEF010000248.1 GCA_903891315.1 uncultured Rhodospirillales bacterium
GAATGATGGTGACCATCATGGCGAGCAGCGTGTGCACCAGCGCCACGTTGTCATGTGCCTGCATCGCGTGCGACAGCGCGGTGCCGATGCCAGGAAGATCCTCGGTGGATTGGCGCGAGACAATCGCCTCGGAGGCGACGACATAGAACCAGCCCCCCGCCAGGCTCATCATCGCGTTCCAGACCAGCGACGGCACCGCGAAGGGAATCTCCAGCCGCCAGAAGCGCTGCCAGCCGGTCATCCCGAACAACCGTGCTGCGTCATCCAGTTCGATGGGAACCGTGCGCAGCGAGTGATACAGGCTGAACGCCATGTTCCAGGCTTGGCTGGTGGCAATCGTCAGCACGCAGGCGAGTTCAAGGCCCAGTCGGGTGCCGGGCAACAGCAGATTCGCCACACCGGCGGAGAAGCCGACAAAGGCGAGCACCGGAATTGACTGCAGAACGTCCAGCGTCGGCACCAGCACAATGGCGGCCGTCCGGCTCTTGGCGGCGAGTGGAGCGACAACGAGGCTGAAGGCAAGCGAGGCCAACAGCGCCATTCCCATCCGCAAGGTGCTGCGGAAGGCTGCGTAGGGCAGGCTGAATTCTTGCACCGGGGCCAGATTTGGAAACGCGATCAGCTGCGACGTTTGCTCCGGCTGGGTGCCGATGGCACGCGCCAGCAGCAGGACCACCAGGACCAGTGCTGCCATTTTCCACGCCAAGCGGGCGCGGCGTCCGCCGGGATGCGGCAGATCGATATGGTGCAGGCGCAGATGGATCATGGCGCCTCGCTTTCAGGTCCGAGGGGTTGGACGCCAATCCGGCGGTGCCATTTCGAAGCCGGCGAATTCGAAGGCGGGCGAGACCGTGCAGGTCACCAGCGACCACGCGCCCAGGCTGGTCGCGGCCTGCCAGTGCCCGGCGGGCACCACGTGATGCAAATTCTGCTTCGCGCCCAAATCCGGCCCGAGCCAATGCGCGCTGGCGTCATGCCCATCGGGCGAGACCGACAGCACCAACGGCGATCCCGCCTGCCAGATCCACAACTCGGCGGCATCGACGCGGTGCCAGTGGCTGAACTGGTCGAGTGCCAACAGAAACAGAATAGCCGTCCCCGCCCCACGCGTGCCGTCCGCAGGCTGATCCCGCCACGTCTCGCGGAAATAGCCGCCCTCCGGATGCGGGGCGAGGCCCAGTGCGTGGACCACGCGCTCCGCCGTCAGATTCGGATCGCGCAGGTCCAGCATGCGGTATCAGGCCTTGGGTTTCGTGCTGGCGATGCAGGGGTGCAGGCCGAAGCTGGCGAACCATTTTGTCAGATTCGGATGCCCCTCACGCCACGGCTCGTCGCTGAAACGCAGCGTGAGATAGCCGAGCGCGCATGCCACCGCGATGGTGCCGACGGTCAGATCCTGCGGCAGCGTCATCCCCTCCAGCACGTCGAGCGCGCGCCCGACGGCGGCCTTGCAGCGCGCCTTGACTGCCTCGCGCGCCTCTTCGGTCGGGCGGCCGATTTCCATGCGGCGACCGACAGCGGCGTCCATGATCCCATCGGCAATCGCTTGCAGCTTGAGGGCGGCGAAACGGGCTTTGGGTTCGGCCGGGAACAGCTTCACCGCACCGCCGAGGCTGTCGAGATATTCGACGATCACCCGGCTGTCGAACACCGCCTCGCCGTCATCGGTGATCAGGCAGGGGATCTTGCTCAGCGGATTGAGGGCGAGCAATTCCGGAGGCGAGACATGCGGGTTGGTCGGCAGCAACTCCACCCGGCTCTCGAATCCGAGCGCCAGCGCGCAGGCATAGGCCTTGCGGGCATAGGGGCTGCTGGGAGAATGCATCAACTTCATCGGCGTTTCCTTGGTTGTTGTTCCGACTTTGCGTCAGAACTTGTTTTTGGCCTCGCGCAGCCGGAACAGGCTGGCCACGTCGGGCGCACGCAGGAACGGGTTGGCTGCCATCTCGTCACCCAGACGCGACGGCACGGTGGGAAGACCACGCTCACGCAGATCCGTGACACGCGCGGCATAGGTTTTCAGTGCGGCGTTGTCCGGATCGACATGCAAGGCGAAGCGGGCATTGGAGGCGGTGTATTCATGGCCGCAATAGACCAGCGTCTCCGGCGGAAGGGCTGCGAATTTTGCGAGCGAGGCGAACATCTCCTCCGCATTGCCCTCGATGATCCGCCCGCAGCCGAGGGCGAACAGTGTGTCACCGCAGAACAGCGCGTGCTCGGCGGCGAAGTGATAGGCGATATGGCCGCGCGTGTGGCCCGGCGTGTCGATTACGATGGCGAGTGAGGCACCGAGTGTTACGGTGTCGCCCTCCACCACCGCACGGTCGAGCTTGGGCAGACGATGCGCATCCGCTGCCGCACCGGTGATCCGAGCGCCATATTTCGCGCGCAACGGCTCGGCGGCGGCGATGTGGTCGCCGTGGTGATGGGTGAGCAGGATCATGTCGAGCCTGCCGCCATTGGCCTCGATGGCCGCGATGCAGGGCGCTTCCTCCGCCGGATCGACGATGCCGACGGCACCGGTCTGGCTGCAGGTGAGCAGGAAGGCGTAATTGTCCGACAGGATCGGGATGGTCTGAACTTGGAGCATGGCGCAGGTTTAGCACCCTGTCTGCATGCTGCAAGCCGGGCGCGTCACGATTGGGTGCGCCGGGTCCGCATGATAGGATGCGGCATGAGCGTCGACTCCCAGATTCTGGCCCAGTTTTACGCCTCGCCTCAGGGGGCGGTGGTGGCGCGTCTGCTGCGCCAGCGCATGTGGAAAATCTGGCCGGATTTGCGCGGGCAATCGCTGCTGGGGATCGGCTACACGCTGCCCTATCTGCGCGGCCCGCTCGCCTTTGGCATGGTGGAACGCTGCGCGCAGTTCAGCCCGTCCCAGATCGGCCCGGCGACCTTCCCGGTCGCCGCCGCCGGATTGTCCTGTGTTGGCGAGGAGGAACGGCTGCCGTTCCCCGACCTGTCCTTTGACCGCATCATGCTGATCCACGGCCTGGAAGTGTCGGAGAATGCACGCCGATTGCTGCGCGAGGTGTGGCGGGTGCTGAAGGATGACGGGCGATTGCTCGTTGTCGCACCCAACCGCCGCGGTATGTGGGCGCATGTCGATTCGACCCCATTCGGTCAGGGCCAACCCTATTCGCCGGGCCAGATCAATCGACTGTTGCAGGCTGGGTTCTTCCGCATCGAGCACCGCGACACGGCTTTGTATATGCCGCCCTCCAGATTGCGGATGGTGCTGCGCTCGGCGCATTTTTGCGAACGCAGCGGACGGTTTTTGGCGCCGCATCTGGCGGGGGTGACGATCACCGAGGCGTCGAAGGATCTCTACAATGTGATCCCGCTGGGGGCGGCGTCGGCGCGGCGGGTGGTGGTGACGGAGAGTTTGTAGGGTCTGGTAGGAGCGTTGTTGAGAGGGCCTGCTCGTCGCTTCGGAATGACGTGTGTGGGGTTGGCGCTCCTGCTAAACACGCGTTGCCGTTGGTGACTTTTCGAGTGGCGATTTGGCAGGCTGCGGGCACGAACAAGGTCTCCCGACTCAAGCCGCCGGTTCTTGAACGCCTGCGCCGGCCTGCAGGCCTCAATCGATCACCATCCGGACGCTACGCCGCGAGTTCTTCGCCTCAGGGTTTTCGTGGAAGCGGTAGGCCGAGCGCAGGAAGCTGGGCAGATTGAACCACGAACTGGAGCGCAGCACGCGCTGGGTGCATTTGCCGTCAGCGGCCTCTCGGGCAACGAAGACATCCGACGGGGCTCCGGCCATGCTGTCGAAATAGCAATCGGCGACCCATTCGAAGACGTTGCCGGTCATGTCGTAAAGGCCGAATTTGTTCGGGGCGAAGGAGCCGACCGGTGAGCTGCCGCGTCCGTCGAATTTGCTGCCGCAACCGAAGCAATTGGCATTGTTCACCCCCAGCGTCTCACCCCAGAGATAGGGCGTGGTGGTGCCAGCACGCTCGGCATATTCGTATTCGGCCTCGGTGGGCATGTGATAACGCCGCCCGGTTTTGGCACTCAGCCACGCGGCGTATTGGTTGATCTCGCTCCAGGTGATCATCACCGCCGGGTCATCATCGACCGGATCAGGACCACGACCGGGCTGCCAGGCGCGCAACTGGCCCATGGTGGCGGGGAATTTGGCGATGGCGAAGGGGTGCGAGACGATGACCTCGTGTTGCGGGCCCTCATTGTCGAAGCGGCCTTTTTCGCTGGCGGTCGAGCCCATCAGGAATTTGCCTGCGGGGACCACGACCATCACCGGGCATTGCGGGCAATCACGGAACTCCTGGCCAACGCCGACCGGAAAGAGCGCGATCTTGCCGCCGGATTCGGTGATCGCGGTGGTTGCCGTGTCACGCACGCGCGGCGTTGTGGCACCCGAATTGATCAGATCGGCATAGACCGCGCGCAGGCGGTCACGCGCCACCAGGGCGTCGATCACCACCGGCTTGGGATGCAGTTTCTCCAACGCGGCGGAGGCGGCCTCGGCGCTGGCTTTGGTGTAGATTGCAGCGGCCTCGGTGGCGGCTTTGCGCAGAGCTTCTTGTTGCGCGGCGTCGAGTTTTTGCAGCGAGCCGTCGAAAATCGAGATCTGCCAGAATTGCGGGTGGTCGTGTGACGGGCCGATATAGGGGGCCAACGACGGAATCTGGGCGGCGATGAGTGAGGGCAGATCGGGCGCGATGACGGCGTCGATCTTGTGTTGGGTGACGGCGTTTTTTACATCCGCCCAGGCGATGTCGACAATCGTCACGCCGAGCCATTGCCAGAGTTGGACTCCGGGTTTGGTCGGTGCCGGGAAGACCGCCAGTTTCAGGCCGCGCAGATCGTCGACCGCATTGAGCGGCTTGGTGGAGGCGAGCATTCGCTGCGGCCCGCGCACCCCATCGGCGGTGAGATAGCGGATGCGCCGCGCGGTGAGCACCTTGTCGAACCCCTCGGCCATCAGGGCCGAGTGCACGTATTTCATCGCTGCTTCGTTGCTGGGGACCAAGAAGGGCAGATCGAGCCCGGTGACCTCGTCGATGATGATCGGGACCATTGAGCGGAAATCGGACGAGAACAGATCAAGCTCACCCGCCATCATGGCTTCGAGCGAATGCGGTGCATCACCGAGTGCGGCGTCAAAATGCAAATCGATTTGAACCTTGCCCTGTGTGGCGGTCTCCACCGACGTCTTGAAGGTCGCCAGCGCGGCGGCTTCCGGCCCTGCCTTGGGCCCGATCTCGTTCAGCCGCAGCACGGTTTGTGCATTCGCGGCGGCGCTGATCAACAGAACAATGGCCAGCAGGAGGCTGCGACGGAAACGTCTGAGCATGGGACTTTCCTCCATTGTTTTGCCGAGACGGTGGACGCGTGAGGGGCAAACTGTCAACAAGTCTGGTGATTTCATCTAGATTTTGGGGCCGGAGGCGTCTCGATCAATAAATCTGTCAACAGAAATGCCTGAAATCGCAATTGCGTGGCACCGTAGCGGTGTCCCGGCCGAGCAAAATTCCTCCCCTCCGAGAGCCAAAGCGGTGCGGGTAGACGTTTGACAAGCGTCCAACAGCGTGGGACGATTTTTCGTGCCCAGAAGACTGCCACTTGGCAGATTTCAAACAAGAAAAAGCAAAAACATAAGCACAAATTGACCTATGGGGGGTTCGATGCGCAGCGCAATCAAAAATGATCTCACCGATACCATCACCTCTGGCCTCTCACGCCGAGATCTGCTGGCGCTGGCATCGGCGTTGTCGTTGGGTGGGGTGAGTTCCACCGCGCGGGCGGCGGAAGAGACCATCAAGGTGGGTGTCGTGGTGCCGCTCGCGGGGGCCTTCGCTGCGAGCGGGCAGGATATGCTGCATGGTGCTCAGTTGGCGATGGATGAGATCAACGCGGCGGGCGGCATCAAGTCAATTGGCGGGCGCAAGATCGAGCTGTTGCCGGGCGATGCCGGACAGTCGCCGGAATCGGCGGTGACCACGGCGCGTCGCATTCTCAACGACAAGCCGGTGGCATCGATTGGCTGCTGGTATAGCTCACTGACGCTGGCGGCGACGCAGGTGGCCGAGCAGCGCAAGATTCCCTGGCTGACCGGCTCGATTGCCGATGCGATTGTCGGACGTGGGTTCAAATATTCGTATCAGCTCTCCGCAGGCTCCGAGGATTCGGCCATCGGGCTGCTCGATGCGATCAAGAAAATGACCCCGGGCGATGCGCGGCTGGCGCTGATCACCGACAACAACGCGGCCAATGTCGATGTGAAGAACTCGATCCGGTCGAAGTTGGCGGTGACGATCTCCAGCGAGCAGACCTGGACGCCACCACTGTCGGACGCGACCCCGGCCGTGACGGCGGCGTTGCGCAGCAATCCGACGGTGATTTTCCTGGGGGCCACCAGCACCAGCGATCAGGCCTTGGTGATCAAGCAATTGGCCGCCCAGGGCAACACCGCGCCGATCCTGATGGGTGCGTCGTCAGCGGCCAATCCGATCTTCCTCGACGCGGTGGGTGCGAAGGGGATGGAGGGTGTGGTCGTGGTCACCGCGGTCGCGTTCCCCGGCAAGGGCACCGAGGCGATTGACAAGAAATTCGCCGATATCAGCAAGCTGGCCTTCATGGGGTGCGAGGCGCTGACCGGCTATTGCAACATCCACATCATCGGCCTCGCGTTGCAGAAGGCGGGTCGTGCCGACCCAGAGGCGGTCAAGCAGGCGCTCGATGCGCTCGACGAGTCGAACTTCGCGCCGGCGATGCTGCTGCCGGGTGGGTCGCGCCTGAAATACGGGCCGAACGGACGCCGCCTCGGCACCACGGTGGAGTTGGTGCAGTGGCAAGATGGCCGGCCGCGCGTGGTCTTCCCGTCGGATGTGGCGACTGCCGAGCTGAAGCGGAAAATCTGATCGGTCGGCGAGGCATCGGCAATGTATGCACTGCAACTCTTTATTACCGGGCTTCAGCAGGGTGGCATCATCGCCCTGTTGAGCATGGGGCTCGCCTTGATGTTCGGCGTGCTACGGGTGGTGAATTTCGCCCAGGCCGATTTCATGATGCTGGGCATGTTCAGCGTGATCCTGATCTACAACCTGCTGCACATCAATTTCGTCGGTGCCGCGGTGTTGCTGGCGGTCCCGGCGTTTTTTGTGGGGCTGACGGTTTATCACTTCATCATCCGTCAGGTTGGCAAAGCCAAGCTGACCTCATCGCCCGCGCATGCGCAGTTGCTGGCAACGCTCGGATTGTCGCTGGTGATCCAGAACGGTGCGGAGATGATTTGGGGGGCGACGCCGCTGACGCTGGGGTCCTCGCAGGAACTGAGCGTGTGGCATGTGGGCGCCTTGGTGATCGATCAGCCGCGCACCATCGCCTTTGTGATCGCCCTCGGGATTGCGGGAGTGATGCTGGCGGTGCTGCGCGGCACTGCACTTGGGCGGGCGGTGCGGGCGGCGGCGAGTGATCCGGAGGCGGCGGGCTATGTGGGGGTGAATGTCCGCCTCGCCTATGCGGGCACGTTCGCGGTGGCGATTGCGATCTCGGTCGTCGTGGGCGGGATTCTGGTCAGCTACTACCCGGTCACGCCGGTCACCGGGAATGATTTCATTCTGCTGATGTTCACCGCCGTGATCATGGGCGGGTTGGGCAATGTGATCGGGGCGATGGTCGGCGGATTGATGTTGGGGCTGGTGCAGTCGATGTCGCAGCTCTTCGTGCCGCTGGAGTTGAACTCGGCGGTGGTGTTCGGGCTGTTCCTGGCGATGATGCTGATCCGTCCCTCCGGCATCTTCGGTGAGGTGACGCGGCTATGATGCAGGCACGTCAGGCAAAGCCGTCGATTTCGATCCGCTCGGCGGTGATCCAAATGGGGCTGTTCGCGTTGCTGGGGACGGCGATCATTCTGTTCTACGGCGATGGGCCGGAGCAGGAGACGGTGTCGATCACGCTGATCTACATCACCTATGCCGCCGCCTGGAATATTGTGGCGGGGTATGGTGGGCAGTTCACCTTCGGCCATGCGGCGTTTTTCGGCATCGGCGCCTATGCGGCGACGCTGTTCACCATCTGGATCGGCTTGCCGCCATTCTTCGGGATTTGGATTGGCGTGGTGGTGGCGGCGCTGACGGCGACCGGGATTGGGCTGATCACGCTCAAGCTGCGTGGCCTCTATTTCGGGCTGGTGACGGCGGTGTTCCCCATCGTGTTCGCGGTGGTGTTCACCTATCTCGGCTTCCAGGAAGTCTCGGTGCCGTTCAACCCGAATGCGGGATTGGCGTATTTCATGCCGGATGATCCGCGCGTGCTCTCGGGTGCAGCACTGGCGGCGGCGTTGCTCGTCGGTGTGGTGACAGTGGTGCTGGTGCGCTCGAAATTCGGCCTGTTCCTTGGGGCGTTGCGGGCGGACCAGGATGCTGCCGAGGCGAGCGGGGTGGCGACGACGCGGATGAAAATCTACGCCTTGGCGCTGAGTGCCGGGCTGAGCGCGATTGCGGGCGGGCTGTATGCGAGTGCGGCGCTGGTGGTGACGCCTGCCGATACGTTCGGCGCGCAGATGTCGGTCAAGCCCGTGCTGTTCAGCGTCTTCGGCGGGATCGGCACGTTGATGGGGCCGGTGGTGGGGGCGGCGGTGTTGGTGCCGTTGTCCGAGGCGTTGACCGCGCATTTCGGCGCCTCGCTGCCGGGGCTGAGCGGCTTGGTCTATGGCGGTTCGTTGCTGCTGGTGATCACGCTGTTCCCGGCGGGGCTGGTGCCGGTGATATCGGGTTTCGTGCGCAGGCAAATGGAGGGCGGTGCCGCCGTGCGGACCATCTCCGAGCATGGCAGCGCCTTGGTTCCAGACGAGGCGCGTGTTGTCGCGTTGCCGGGTGGGCCGCCGATCCTGGAGGTCCATGATGTCTCCAAGGCATTCGGCGGCACGCGGGTGCTGGTCGATGTGAGCTTTCAGGTCGAGCGCGGCGAGATCTTGGGCGTGATCGGCCCCAACGGCGCGGGCAAGACCACGCTGTTCAACATCATCAACGGCTTCCTGAAATCCGACGCGGGGCGGATCCGGCTGTCGGGACAGGATGTGACATTGCTGCGCCCCTCGCTGATCGCCCAGGCCGGGATCGGGCGGACATTCCAGACCGCGCGGGTGTTCACCAATATGTCGGTGATCGAGAACGTGATGGTCCCCGCTGCCGTTCGCTGCGCGCACCATGCCGAAGCGCATGATTCGGCGGTGCATTGTTTGGCCGAGGTCGGGCTGTCCGAGCAGGCGCATCTGCCGGTGGATGGGCTGACGACGGGGGAATTGCGCCGTCTCGAACTCGCCCGTGCGATGGCCACTGCCGGGCCGCGCGGGCTGCTGCTGCTCGACGAGTTCCTCGGCGGCCTGAATGCGGCCGATAGCGGCGTGCTGCTCGCCTCGTTGCGGCGTTATCGCGCGGGTGGCGGCTCTGTGCTGGCCATTGAGCACACGATGCGGGCGATGGCGGGGTTTGTTGACCGGTTTGTCGTGCTCGATTTCGGCAAGGTGATCGCCCAGGGCCTGCCAGAGGAAATCTGGCGCAACCGAGAGGTCGTCAAGGCCTATCTCGGCGATAAATGGGTGGCCTGAGATGCTCGAAATCGACAATCTCTCTGTGGCTTACGGTTCCGTGCGGGCGCTGGCCGGTGTGTCGATCTCGCTCGGAGTGAACGAGTTCGTCTCGATCATCGGGCCGAACGGGGCGGGCAAGACCACGCTGCTCAAGGCGATCTGCAACGCGGTGCCGTGGCAGGGCGGTGATATCCGCATCGATGGTAAATCGATCCGTGGCTTGGCGCCGTGGGACATCGCGCGGATGGGCATCGCCCATGTGCCGGAAGGTCGGCGGGTGTTTGGGCAGATGACGGTTGAAGAGAATCTGCTCGTCGGCGGGATGACGCGCCGCGTCAACAAGGGGCGGCTCGACGACGTCTACACGCTGTTCCCCCGGCTGTTGGCGCTGCGCAAGCGCCGCTCGGTGACGATGAGTGGCGGCGAGCAGCAGATGCTGGCAATTGGCCGCGCGCTGATGTCCAAGCCGCGTCTGCTGATGCTCGACGAGCCGTCGATGGGCCTCGCCCCGCTGCTGGTCGAGCAGGTGTTTCACCACATCACCGAATTGTTCAAAGGCTCGGAGCTTTCGGTGTTGCTGATCGAGCAGCGTGTGACCGAAGCGTTGGAGGCGTCGCAGCGCAGCTACGTGCTCGAGCAGGGCCGGGTGGCGATCAGCGGCGATGCCGGGGCGATGCTCAACAACGCGGATATTCAGAAAGCCTATCTCGGCATGGGAGCGGATGCGTGATGGATTCTCTCGTCTCGAATGCACAGCAAAACCGGGCGACAGGCCCGCTCACTGGAATGCTGGTGCTCGATTTTGGCCAGGCTGCTGTCGGTCCCATCGCCGCCGAATATCTCGGCATGATGGGGGCGACGGTGATCAAGCTGGAATCCCCGAAAGGTGACACGGTGCGCTCTGGCGTGCCGACGATGAAGGGGACCAGCACGACCTATCTGGGCAACAATCTCGGCAAGTTCGGCATTGTCGTCGATCTGAAGAAGCCCGAGGGCAAGGCGCAGGCCAAGGCGCTGATCCAGATCGCCGATGTGCTGATCGAGAATTTCCGCAGCAATGAGGTGATGGTGCGCCTCGGGCTGGGGCCAGACGTGCTCAAGGCGCTCAATCCCGGCCTGATCTATGTGTCGTCATCGGCTTATGGCGCGGGCGGGCCGCTGGACAATATGCGCAGCAATGAGTGGCTGACCGAAGCGTTCAGCGGCTTCACGTCGGTCTGCGGTGCCAAGGGTGCTGCGGGCGAGTTCTCGCGCGGCACCGCCAACCTCGACTGGAATGGGGCGATGGTGAACACCGTTGCCTTGCTCGCCGCATTGGTCCGCCGGGCGCGGAGCGGGTCGGGAGGGGCCTATATCACCTCGCAGCTTGGATCGTCGCTCTATGGCGGCACCACACGATTTGCCGATGTGCTGGCCGGGAGGTCTGATCCCGGCACGCTCGGCTCGGGCACGCCGCATATCGTGCCGGATGAGGCGTTTCAGGCCTCCGATGGTTGGGTCGCGGTGAGCGCGCCGACGCATGGCTGCTGGACCAGGCTCTGCGCCGCACTCGGTCGCGACGATCTGGCTGCCGATCCTCGCTTTGCGAACAATGCAAAGCGGCTCGCCAACCGGGACGCGCTGTCGGCGCTGCTAGCCGGGATCTTTGCCACCGCGTCCTCGGCTGACTGGGATTCACGACTCGCTGCCGCCGATGTGCCGCACGCGAAGGTGCCGCAGAACATGACTCTGCTGGAGGCGATGGACTCGCATCCGCAGATCCATGCCGAGGAACTGGTGCGTCGGGTTCCCAGTCATTACGGCAGCCTCGCCACCCAGGCTCCGCATTGGCGGTTCGAACGTACCCCGGCCAGCATCGCCGGAGGGCCGCCATTGCTGGGAGAGCACACCGAACTCGTGCTCGCCAATCTTGCCGACAAGCAGACACTGATCGCGGCCCTCGAAGCCTCCCGCACCAAGGAGGTGGTGGCATGAGCGCCGACACAATGCTGGCCGGATTGCAGGTGCTGGAAATTGCCGAGGGCATCGCGGGGCCGATGGGTGGCAAGGTGTTTGTCGATCTCGGTGCCAGCGTCACCCGCATCGAGAAGCCGGGTGGCGACTGGCTGCAGGAAGCCGCCGCCGAAGGTGAGCGGAACGAGGCTTACCTTCAGCTCAACGCGGGCAAGCAGACCCTGACCATCGACCTCAAATCCGATGCCGGGCGTGCACACCTCGACGATCTGATGGCCAAGGCCGATATCTGCATCCTCGGCGTCCGCCGCTCCAAGCTGGAAAAGCTGGGATTGGCACCGGAGCGGCTGCGCGCAATCTCCCCCGGCATGATCCTCTGCCACGTCTCAGGCTGGGGCAGTTCTGGGCCGATGGCCGACATGGCGGCGAGCGAACTCGCCGTCCAGGTCGCCGCCGGTTTCACCCGTTATCTCGGCACGCCCGACTCCCCGCCAGTGCGGCAGGGCTTTGATCTCGTCGCCGTCGACACCGGCATCGCTGCCGTCCAGGCCATTCTCGCCGCCCTGTTGTGGCGCGAGCAGAGCGGGCAGGGGCAATTGGTTGAGGTCTCGATGCTGGAGACCGCGATTGCGCTGATGCAATGGGACACCACGGCGTTCTCCGGCCCGGAGCGTTGGGAGGGGCGTCAGCTCAATGGCCATATCGGGCCATCCGATCACGGCTATGAATGCGCCGATACGCGCTGCCTGATCGATCTGCGCAGCAACGAGGCGGCGTGGCCGTCATTGCTGCGCGATATCGGCTGTCTCGATCTGGCCGAGGATCCGCGCTTTGCCACCGAGGATGCGATCGATTTGCACGTCACCAAACTGCCCGCACTGACAGCGCCGGTGATGCGCAACTGGGCCTTCGCCGATCTCGAAAAACTGGTCCGTGACAAATATGACGGCACCATCGTGCCGATGCTCGACCTTGCCCAGGCCATCGAGCACCCGCAGGTCCGCCATATCGGCGTGATCACCGACGGACCGATGCGCCGCATCCGCTTCCCGATGGATATCGTCTGATGAGCCTCACCCGCCCAATGCCGCGTGCCGACGCGCTCACCCAGGGATTCTGGGACGCCACCGCCGAAGGCCGCCTCGCCATCCAGCGCTGCGCCGCCTGCCGCACCTTCCAGCACCCGCCGCGCAAGATTTGCCAGGAATGTGGGCACCTTGAGGTCGCATTCGAGAATGTCAGCGGCAGAGGTCGGCTCTGGAGCTGGACGACGACGCATCACAACATCGTCGCGGGGTTTGAGGAGGCGCTGCCCTATCAATGCCTGCTGATCGAACTCGACGAGCAGAAGGGGCTCTTCGTGCTCTCCGATCTCGCCGACCGCAGCATCGAGGCGGAGTTGAAACTCGGCATGAAGATGCGCGTGGTGTTCTCCGAACCTTTGGCCAATGGCGCCGTGCTGCCGCAATTCGAGCCGGATGGAGAAGGCGCATGACCTGGGCACACAAGGGCAAGATCGCCATTGCGGGCGTTGGCTTCTCGGAGATCGAACGTCGCACCAGCCGTCCGCTCGGCACCCACGCGCTGATGGCCGCCGACGCGGCCTTGGCTGATTGCGGGCTGGGCTATGACGATATTGACGGGCTCGCGACCTACCCGCTCGCCCCGTTCCTCGGAGCGCTGCAACGCGACGGTGAGGATGTGATCAATGTTGGCTTCTTCCTGTCGCAACCTCGGATGAAGAATGTCGTCTGGTATTCCCAGGCGGGCGAAGGGCTGGTGGCGACCGCTTTGCGCGACGCGACGAACGCTTTGATCGCGGGCGCTTGCAATTACGTGCTGGTCTGGCGCGCGATGTATGTGCCGCCTGGGACCTATGGTCGGGCGGCGATGCGTGAGGCGGGGGGCGATCAGCAATTCACAGCACCTTGGGGCTGCATGAGTCCGCTGCAATGGCATGCGCTGCGCTATCGGAACTACCTCGAAACCTACGGCAAGACGCGCGAACAGATGTCGGCGCTGGTGCTCAACTCGCGTGCCAACGCCAACAAGAACCCGCACGCGATCTTCCATGATCGGACGTTGAGCCTGGAAGACTACCAAGCCGCCCGGATGATCTCCGACCCGCTTTGTCTGCTCGATTGCGACGTGCCGGTGACCGGCTGTGTGGCGATGGTGCTGACCACCGCCGAGCGGGCGCGCGATATGAAGAACAAGCCCGCTTACGTCGCCGCCATCGGGCAGCAGACGGCGGTTCATGCGGCGCGGATCAGCTACACCACGTTTGACCATTTCGACTGCGGCAAGCCGTTGGCGGATCGGTTGTGGCGCGATGCCGGGTTTGGTCCGCGCGATCTCTCGGCAGGCGAGCTGTATGACGGTTTTGCGCCTTCCACACTCTACTGGCTCGAATCCGCCGGGTTCTGCGGGCGCGGCGAGGCGCTCGATTTCATCCAGGATGGCCGCATTGCCATCGGCGGCGAGATGCCGATCAACACGTTCGGCGGCAGTTTGAGTGAGGGGCGGCTGCACGGCATGGGCCATGTTGCCGAGGCGGTGGCGCAGCTCACCGACCTTGCCGGGCCGCGCCAGATTCCCGGTGCGAGCGCCATCGGCGTGTTCGACGGCTCGCCGATGCTGCGCGGCTCGGCGCTCATTCTGACCCGCGATCCCTGATTCGGAAGGAAGCTCCTCATGTCCAACCCCATCCCGCTCTATGCCGATCTGCCGGTGATCGAAGAGACCGGCGAGCATCATTCATGGGACGTGTTCGGTCGAACGGACGAACTCGGCACGCTGAATTTCCTACGCCCGGAAACCGTCGCCGCCGCCGCCCATGCGGTGAAGGACGGGCGTGTTGTCTGTCTCTCGCTGCCGCTGAATCTGCCCTATCCGGCTCTCGCCCGCGCGCGTCCGCCCTACACCCACACCGTCACCCGCACCCGTGGCGGGCGCGATGATTCGTTGAGCGGCTTTTTCCTGCAGGCCTCCAGCCAATGGGACGGACTGCAGCACATCCGTTATCGCGAGTTCGGCTATTACGGCGGGCGCGAGGAGGAGGAACTCGATACCGGTGTGCTCGGCATCCACGTGATGGCGCAGAAGGGCATCATCGGGCGCGGCGTGCTGATCGATGTGGCGCGCTACGCCCAGATCAAAGGCCTCGAATACAGCCCGACAAAGCGTTTTCCGGTCAGCCCTGGGATGTTCGAGGAGATCCTGGCCTTCCAGGGCACCACGCTCAAGCACGGCGACATCCTGATCCTGCGCACCGGCTGGCTCGGCTGGTATCTCTCGCTCGACCAAGCGGGTCGCGAGGACATGCAAGGACGCCAGAAGGGCGGCGAGGGCGGCATGCAATGCCCTGGTTTCGAGCCGAGCACCGCAATGGCGGGCTGGCTGTGGGATCACCGGATCGCGGCGGTGGCCGCCGACAATCCGGCGCTGGAGACGATGGAGGTCCGCAGGGAAGAGGGCTTCCTGCATCGCCGCATTCTCTCGTTGCTCGGCATGCCGATTGGTGAGTTCTTCTTGGTTGAGGAACTCAGCGAGGCCTGCGCCGCGCGTGGCGATTGGAGCTTCATGCTCACCTCCGCCCCCCTCAACCTGCCCGGCGGCGTCGGTTCGCCAAACAACGCCTACGCCATTCTCTGAACGGATTGCTTGTTATGACGACTTTAACCGCTGCCGATATTGTCGCCCCCAAGCGAGACGAGACCATTCCCGGATTGCTGCGCGCAGCCGCTCGGGCGATGCCGGAAAAGCCGTTCGTTATCCTGCCCGATCACGGCGGCATGCGGATCAGCTACGCCGCCACCCTCGACGGTGCCGAACGCGTCGCGCGGGCGCTGGCGGCTGGTGGGGTGCCGAAGGGCGGGCGGATTGCGCTCTATCTGCCCAATGGCCCGGCCTATATCTGGGCCTGGATGGGCACGCTGGTCGGTGGTGCGGTCGATGTCGGGGTTAATCCTGGCACGCGTGGCCAAGCGCTGGCCTATGCGCTCAACAAGGCGCGGGTGGATGCGGTGCTGACGGACGCGGACGGTCTGGCGGGGCTCGCCACGGTCGGCGAGCTTGCCGTCTCGCCCATGGTGTTCGTGCTTGGCGACAAGGGCCCAACCATGTCGATGCGGGCATGGGGCGACTGGGCCTCGGCTGGCAGTGAGCCGGATGCGAGTGCCATCATGCTGCCGCCGGATGCGAGCCCATTGGTCACCGCCTCGATCCGATTCACCTCGGGCAGCACCGGCTTCCCCAAGGGCGTGATGATGTCGCAGGCGCATATGTTGGCCAGTGCGAAGATGTTCAATTTCATGACCGGCTTCGGGGCGCAGGACGTGTTGTTCACCTGCTTCCCGGTGCATCACGTGCTCGCCACCGTGACCGGCATTCTCGCAGCCCTGTGCGGTCAGGGCACGCTGGTGATGACGAAGAAATTCAGCGCCAGCCGGTTCTGGGATCTGGCGCGCAGCTACGGTGTGACGGTCTCGCACGCGCTCGATGCGCAAGTGGCGATCCTGCAATCGCTGCCGGAGACGCCGCAGGATCGCGATCACAAGATCCGGGTGATGTACACCGCAGCCTCCCCGTTCCCGGTGTTCGAGGAGCGCTTCGGGATTCGCATCATCCCGCTCTTCGACATGAGCGAGCTGACGGTGGTTGCCTATTACCCGCAGGGCTTGGCGCGTCGTCCCGGCAGTTGCGGCATCTCGTCCTCGCTGTTCGACATCGCCATTGTCGATGAGGACGATTACGCGATGCCGCCGGGCGAGGAAGGACAGATCGTCGTCCGCCCGCGCGTGCCGCATGTGATGATGCTGGGCTATTTCGACGATGCGGATCGTACCGTCGAAGCCTGGGGCAATCTGTGGTTCCACACTGGCGACCGCGGGATGCTCGATGCGGATGGCTATCTTTATTTCAAGGGCCGTCTTGGCGACCGCATCCGCCGACGCGGTGTGAATGTCTCGGCGACCGAGTTGGAATCGGTGGCCGCGCGTCATCCGGCGGTGGCCGAGGTCTCGGTGATCGGCGTGCCTGCCTCGCTGGCGGAAGACGATATCAAGATCTGTGCGAGCCTGAAGGAAGGCATGAGCCTCACCCCCGAGGCGCTGCTCGCACATATGGCTGCCGAACTGCCCGCATATCTGATTCCGCGCTACGTCGAACTGCGCGCGAGCTTCCCGCGCACCGACACCGACAAGATCCGCAAGGCCGGTCTTCGCGCCGAGGGCGAGCGCGGGCTGACCGAGACCACCTGGGATTCCAGCACCGGCGCGCTGTGGCGCAAGGATTCATAAGATGATGATGAAAGCCGCCGTGATGCGGGCGCATGGCGCGCCCGGAGTTCTGCAAATCGAGGATATGCCGATCCCGCAACCCGGGCCGGATGAGGCTTTGGTGCGGGTGAAGGCGTCCGGTGTGTCGTATCACGACGTGGTCGAACGCAATGGCACCTATCGGGCGGATGCGCATTTCCCCGTCGTGCTGGGCTACGAGATCGCGGGTGTCGTTGAGAAAATCGGCGAGCGCGTGACCGGGGTGAAAATCGGCGACCGGGTGTGCTGCAAGGTGCATCACAGCTGCGGCCGCTGCCGCTATTGCCGCAACGGGATGGAGACGGCGTGTGCGAAACGTCGCTCGGTGCATGGCGGTTACGCCGAGTTCGTGGTGCTGGCCGATGAAGTTCTGGTCAAGCTGCCCGACGCGGTGGATTTCGCCAGCGGCTGCATGATCGGCCCGACCATCGGCGTCGCGCTCAACGCGGTGCGCGACGTGGCGAAGGTGCGGCTTGGTGATCGCGTGCTGGTCACCGGGGCGAGCGGCGGGTTGGGCCTGCCCTCCATCGAACTCGCGAAATCGGCCGGGGCCACGGTGATCGCCCACACGCGCTCGGAGGCAAAGGCACAGGCTTTGCGCGACATTGGGGCGGATCATGTCGTGGTCGCGGGCGATCGCGTCGATTTCTCCGATCAGGTGATGGCACTGACCAATGGCGATGGGGTGGAGGTGGTGATCGACAATGTCGGCAGCCGCGTCTTCACGCCGTGCTTCAAGAGCCTCGCCATGGGCGGGCGCTACGCCTTCGTCGGACAGTTGTTCAAGGAACAGATCTCGATCAACCCCGCCCGCATCTTCTTCCGCCGCGCCCAATTGCTCGGCGTCGGCAGCGTGCGGCGCGATCAGTTGGAGGATGCGGTGCGGCTGGTCGCCGACGGCAAAGTGCGCTGCCACGTCGCCGCCGAGATGCCGCTCGCCGAGGTCGCCGAAGCCCATGCCCGTGTTGAGGCGGGCAATGTGGTGGGCCGCATTGTGCTGATTCCAGGAGAGATTACGCCATGACCGACCAATTACCGCTCGCCGGTCTCAAAGTGGCCGATTTCACCCAAGTGATGTCCGGGCCGACCGGCACGATGCTGCTCGCCGATTTCGGCGCGGATGTGACCAAGATCGAACCTCCCACCGGTGATGGCTCGCGGCGTTGGGGCAGCAACCGTTATGGCGACACCGATCAGTTCAGCGCGCTCTATCTCTCGCTCAACCGCAACAAGCGCAGCATCGCGCTCGATCTGAAATCGCCGGACGGGCTGGCGATTGCGCGCAAGATCATTCTGCAATCCGACATTCTGGTCGAGAACTTCAAGCCCGGCGTGATGAAGCGGTTGGGGCTGGGCTACGAGCAACTCTCGGTCGAGCATCCCGGCCTGATCTATTGCTCGATCTCCGGCTTCGGCCAGACCGGCCCGCTGTCGCACCGACCCGGCTATGACCAACTGATGCAGGCCTATGCCGGGCTGCTCAGCATCACCGGCGAACAGGGACGCCCCGCCGTGCGCATCGGGCCGACGGCGATTGATATTCTCACCGGCACGCACGGGGTGGTTGGCATTCTGGCCGCGCTGCGGGATCGGGATCGCACCGGCAAGGGGCAACTGGTGGACACCTCGCTCTATGAGGCGGCGGTGCATCTGATGACGCAGTGGATTTGCGACTACTCGATCAGCAAGGTGCCGCCCGGACGATCAGGGCCGTATTTCCCGTTCACAGCGCCTTACGGGATTTTCCAGGCGCAGGACCGCGAGTTCTATATCGGCGTCGGCAATCAGAAGATGTGGGAGGCGTTCTGCCGCGAGCTTGGTCTGGAGGCGTTGCTAGAAGACAAGCAGTTCAGCAGCAACCGCCTGCGCGCCAAGAACCAGCGTGTGCTGTATGACGTGCTGGAGCCGCTGTTCCGCTCCAAGCCGGTCCAGGTCTGGGTGGATATGTGCGAGCGGCTCAGCATTCCCTACAGTCTGATCACCAGCGTGGATGAAGTGGTGAAACAGGAGCAGGCGCTGTCGCGCAAAGCGGTGGTGCCGATTGACGGGATGGCGCCGCTGCTGATGGCGGGTCTGCCGATCAAGCTGTCGCGCACGCCGGGTTCGATCCGCCGCTCACCGCCGGCGATCAGCGGCAATGCCGACGAGATCCTCGGTGAATTGGGATATTCGGCGGAGGACATCGCGCGGATGCGGCAGGCGGGGGGCGTGGTCTGATGGCTGGTCCCGTCGCACCGCGCACGGCGATTGTCGGCGTCGGAAAGGCCGGGATGGCGCAGGCAGGGCTTGCCCAGACGGCGACCGCGATGGCGAGCGAGGCGGTGAGCATGGCGCTCGCCGATGCCGGGCTGGAGCGGGCGCAGATCGATGGTCTGGTTGTCCATATCGGCTCGCCGCGCGGCAATGATTACGATCTGGCCGCAAGCCTGCTCGGGCTGAATGTCCGCTTCGCCGCACAGCCCTGGAACCATGGCCGCTTCGGTGCCACCGCCATTCAGCACGCGGCGATGGCGCTCTCTGCCGGGCTTGCTGACCGTGTGCTCTGCCTCGCCGCCTACAAGAATGCGAGCTTCGGCACCCACGGCACCAAGGAGCGCCCCGGCTTTCAGGAATCGCTGCGCATTGGCGGCGGTCCGCATGCCGAGACGCCCTATGTCGGGCTGACCGGCCCGGTGGCGGGGGCCGCGATGGCGTTTCAGCGCTACTGCCACAAATACAATGTCAGCGCCGAGCAACTGGCCGCCGTGGCGCTGGCCTGCCGCCGCCATGCGCAGAAGAATCCGGATGCGATGATGCAGAAGGACCTGACGCCGGAACTCTATGCCGAGGCGCGTTTTATCGTGGAGCCGCTACGGCTGTTCGATTGTTCGGTGCTGGTCGATGGTGCCGTCGCCCTGATCATGACGCGCGATGACCTGGCGCAGGGCAATCCGCGCGCGGTGCATCTGCTGGGCATGCAAGGGATCAATGCCGGTCCGAACGAATTCATCTTCGGTCAGCCCGGCCTGGGCATCAATCAGGCGGCGGTTTTCGATTTCGATCCGAAGCCGTCTGAGCAATTGGCGTATCGGATGGCGGGGCTGAGCCCGGCGGACGTCGATGCGTTCTATGTCTATGACGCGTTCTCGCCGCTGGTGCTGTGGTCGCTGGAGCGGTTCGGCCATTGCCGGGTCGGCGAGGGGATGGAGTTCGTCCAAGGCGGGCGGATCGAGTTGGGCGGGCAGATGCCGGTCAACACCAATGGCGGCATGCTCTCGGAGGGGCATCTGAACGGCTGGGGCCATTTCATCGAGATGGTGCGGCAGGTGCGTGGTGAGGCTGGGCCGCGTCAGGTGGCGGGTTTGAAGGTCGCGCAATGGGGGACGTGTCTGGGTGACAGCCTGATCTTCGGCAGGGAGCCACAGGCATGAATCTCGCCCAAGCTCTGTTGAGCGGATTGCTGATCGGCGGCGTCTACGGACTGTTCTCCATCGGGTTCAGCCTCGCATTTGGCGTCATGCGCATCGTCAACTTCGCGCATGGCGGCGTGGTGATGCTGGGGATGTATGTGGGTCTCTACGCCTTCGACGCTTCGGGGATCGATTTGCTGGTCTCGATCCCGGCGGCGCTGATCGCGGGCGGGCTGCTAGGTGCGACGTTGTATGTCACCTTCTATGCCCGCTTCGTGGGCAAGGCGACGTTGCAGCAATTGCTGCTCGCGATCGCACTTGGGCTGATCATCCAGGTGCTGGCGCAGATGGCGTTTGGACCCAATGCGCAGTCCATCCGTTCCGCCTGGGGTTCGCAATATCTGATCATCGGCACGATGTTCGCCTCCTATGCGCAAATCGCGGCGTTCGGTGTCGCGGTGGTGGCGACACTGGCGGTCGAGGCGTTGCTGCACGGCACGCGCTGGGGCCACGCGGTGCGCGCGGTTGCCGATGATGCGGAGGCGGCGGGGATTGTCGGGCTCGATGCCCAGCGCATCAATCTCGGCGCGTTCAGCCTGTCTTGCGCGCTGGCCGCGTTGGCGGGTTCGGTGCTGGTGACCTACTACCCGGTCTCCCCGCCGGTCGGCTTCGGGCTGATGCCGATTGCACTCATTGCGACCGTTATTGGCGGACTCGGCAGCGTGAAAGGTGCGTTCTTCGGCGGGTTGATCTGCGGTGTCGTCGAGCAGGTGGCCTCGACGGCCTGGACGCCTGCTTTGCAGGATGTGCCGCTTTACGCCCTGCTTCTCATTTTCCTCGCTGTGCGGCCCTTCGGGCTGTTCGGCCGACCATCGGCGCATTGATGATGACCCGCTTCTCTTTCAACTGGATCGGGATCGCCTGCGTGCTCGCGGTGGCGAGCCTGCCGGCTTGGCCGTTCTCGGATTCCTACATTGTGGCGGCGGTGATCCGCACGCTGATCTTCATCGCCCTCGGACAGGCCTGGAACGTGATCGCGGGGATTGGCGGGCAGCTCTCGCTCGGCCATGGCGTGTTCTTCGGGCTGGGAGCCTATGCGACGGCCATCTTGTTCAACCTCTGGGGCGTGCCGCCTTGGATCGGAGTCTGGGCCGGGATGCTGGCGGCAGCTTTGGTCGCTGTGGCGATTGGCGGCATCACCTTCCGGCTGCGTGGCGTGTATTTCGCGCTGGCCACCGTGGTGATCTCGCTTGCCTTCGAGAAACTGGCGCGGTTTTTCGTCGATCTCACCGGCGGCGACGCGGGCTTCGCTTTGCAGTTCCTCGGCGATTCCTGGTGGGGCCTGCAATCCCGCGAACCGACGCCGTTCCTATGGCCCGCATTGGCGCTGGTGGTGGGCTATTACATGCTGACCCGCTGGCTGCTGCGCAGCCGATTCGGCCTGGAATTGCAGGCGGTGCGCGACGACGAGGATGCGGCCACCGCCGCCGGTGTCGCGGTGTTTCGCACCAAGCTGATGGGGCTGCTGCTGAGTGCGGTGATGACGGCCCTTGTCGGCACGCTGCATGTGCAGTTCTACCTCACCATCGACCCCGGCAACGCATTCGGGCTGTTCCAGGCGGTGCAGATTCAGCTGCCCTCGCTGATCGGCGGACTTGGCACTGCGATCGGGCCGGTGCTGGGCGGTGCCGTGATGATCATTGCCAACGAGGCAACCAACTGGGCGTCGTCGCGCTTCGATGTGCCGGGGCTGGATGTGCTGGCCTATGGCGGATTGCTGCTGTTCATCGTCATCCGCGCGCCGGAGGGATTGTCTGGCCCGCTCTCGGCGATGCTGCGTCGGAGGCCACGCTGATGGCGGCATTTTTGTTGGAAGTCGCCGATGTCTCCAAGGTCTTTGGCGGACTGGTGGCACTGAAGAGTGTCTCCTTCGCCATCGAGGAAGGTGAGGTGGTTGGGCTGATCGGGCCGAATGGCGCGGGCAAATCGACATTGTTCGAGGTGGTCAGTGGCGGCATGCGCCCGACCGGCGGGACGATTCGCTATCAGGGTGAGGACATCACCAACCTGCCCGCCCATCTACGCCGCCGCGCCGGGATGAGCCGGACATTTCAGAAGATCAGGTTGTTCAACAACCTCACGGTCGAACAGAACCTTGCGGTGGCCGCGATGCAGTCCACGCCTGCTGGGCGGACCTGGAAATCCGAGGTTCAGTCCGCGTTGATCCGGCTTCGGCTGACCGGGCTGGTTGACCGCAAACCCTCAGAACTCACCTTGGCCGACCGCAAGAAGGTCGAGATCGGTCGCGCCATTGTGGGTCATTGCCGGATGCTGATGCTCGACGAGAGCCTGTCTGGCCTGACGCGCGATGAGGCTGATGATCTGGTGGGCGAAATTCTTGCGCTTAACCGCGATCTCGGCGTGACGATCCTGGTGGTGGAGCATGTCATGCCAGTGGTGATGGCGATGGCGCGAAGGCTGTTGGTGCTGGATTACGGCACCATCATCGCCAACGGATTGCCCGCTGAGGTCGCGCGCAACCCCGATGTGATCACCGCCTATCTCGGCACCAAGAAGGGGGCGACATGAGCGAGGTTCTGCGCGTCGAAGGCCTCTCCGCTGGCTACGGCGATCTGATCGCGGTGCATGACGTCTCTTTCTCCATCGGCCAGGGCGATGTGTTCGTACTGCTCGGGGCGAATGGCGCGGGCAAGACGACGATTCTGCGCTGCATCACTGGGCTGATGTCGCCGCGCCAGGGCCGCATCATTGCGGGTGGTGCCGAGTTGATTGGCAAGAAAGCGCATGAGGTGGCCAAGCTTGGCGTCTCGCACGTGCCGGAGGGGCGGCGGGTGTTCACCCATTTGTCGGTGGAAGAAAATCTCGGCGTTAGCTTCATCGACGCCCGCGCCAAGGGCCGGACCCTGCGTCAGGCGATTGACGAGATATACGCTCTGTTCCCGCGCCTGAGCGAACGACGCAAGCAACATGCGGGGACGATGAGTGGTGGCGAGCAGCAGATGCTCGCCATCGGCCGTGCGCTGATGAACGCACCCGATCTGCTGATGTTGGATGAACCGTCACTCGGCCTGTCGCCGTTGATGGCCGAGCTGGTGTTCGAGCGTCTGGCGGTGATCCGCGCGGGCGGGACGTCGATTTTGCTGGTCGAGCAGAACTCGTCCTGTTTGGAACTTGCGGATCGTGGACTGATGCTGGCCAACGGGCATGTGGTGTTGGCGGGCGACCGCGCGGCACTTGAGGATTCGGATATGGTGCGACGCGCCTATCTCGGGACGAACTGAACGAACTCAAGAACAGACGTCATGGAGGCCAAGATGATCATCAAACGTAGAGACTTCGCAGCCCTCGGCATCGGTGCCACCGCAACGCTCGCAGCTCCGCGCATTTTGCGCGCGGAGGAGCCCGAGATTGTCATCGGCGCGCCCAACGCGCTCACCGGTGGCTATGGCGAGGCGAGCCAGCGTTATGCCCAAGGCTTGCAGGCCGCTGTCGCGCATATCAACGAATTGGGCGGCATCAAGTCGCTTGGTGGCGCGAAACTTCGTGCCGTGGTCGCCGACACCTCAGGCGACAACCCCGCCCAGGCCGCGAGCGTGACGCGGCGGATGATCACCGAGGACAAGGCGGTGGCGCTGGTGGGCTGCAATGTGAGCGCGATGACGCTCTCAGCCCAGGTTGAGGCTGAGCGTGGTCGGATTCCGCTGATCACCGCCTCGTATGCCGACCAGATCACCCAGCGCGGCATGCAATACACGTTCAAACTCTCCCGCCTCGGCAGCGAGATCTTCGGCATGGGGCTGACCTATGCCGTGGACATGATGACAGCGCGTGACGGCAAGCGGCCAACCAGGCTCGCCGTCTACACCGCGTCCGACGCATCGAGCATGGCGGTGGGTGCCGCCGCCGAGAAGCTGGCCAAAGCCAACAATCTGGAGATGGTGGGACGCGTCGCCTATCCGTCCAATGTCACCGACGCCACACCGATCATCGGCTCGGTGCTGCAATCGCGGCCCGATCTGATCATGATGAGCTCGGCGACGGATGATCTGATCTTCGTCGTCCGTGCCCTGCGTGGTGCCGGCGTGAAAGTGCCGATCGTCTCGGGTGGCGGTGCCATCGCCTCGGACACGGCGGGGCGCAGCCTTGGTGCGGCCGCCAACGGGCTGATCGGCACGGTGGATTGGAACGGCGACCTCAACCTGCCGGGTGTGAAGGAGATTGTGGAGGGCTATCACAAGATGTTCCCCAACAATCCCTATCCGCCGTCCTCCGAGCAATTGGGCACCGGCTATGTTGCGGGGCTGATCTTTGCCGAGGCGATGGAGAAGTCCGCCAGCCGCGATCCGCAGAAGATCCGCGACTATATCTCGGCGCATGAATTCGACATGCCGTTGCCGGGCGGCAAGGTGGCGTTCGACGAGAAGGGTCTGACCAAGACCTCGATCCCAGTGATGGTCGGCTGGACCGGCGGACATCTGCGCACGATCTGGCCGAAGGAATTCCAGACCACGAGCCCGGATTTCTAAGATGATGGACATTCTTGATCGCGCTTTCCCCGTCGATCCGTCCGACCTGCTGCCGCCAGTCTCGCCGGACACTGCGGTGTTCTGGGAGGGGCTGGCCAAAGGGCGGTTGCAGGTGCAGGTGTGTGATTCCTGTAGCAAATCCCGCTTCCCGGTTGCCCCGGTCTGCCCACATTGCGGGGCGACGGGCTGGCAGTGGCGGGCGTTGTCGGAGCGCGGGCAGGTGCACAGCTGGGTGCGCTATCGTCGCAGCTTCCTGCCGGAATTCGCCGATGTGATGCCCTATGTGGTGGCCTGCGTGGAGTTTCCCGAAGGCGTGCGGATGTTCGGCTGGCTGGTCGATGCGCCGAAGGATGGTGCGGTCGAGATCGGTGCCGCGGTTCGGGCCGAGGCGGAACGATGGCCGGACGGGCGCTGCGTGGTGCGGTTTCGGTTGGCTAAGTTGCTCTAGAATCATAGGTTTTTAGAGAACGACCGTCCGGCTGATCGATTCCGATCGGTCGGACCGTGCCCTAGCCGTCATTGCGAGCGGAGCGTGGCAATCCATCGCCCCGCAGGCTGCATCGCGATGGATTGCTGCGCTTCGCTTGCAATGACGATGAAGACGGGGAACAAAAAATGCGACTGACCGAACTCACCGAAGCCAATATGACGCAAGCCCAGCGCGAGGCTGCGGCGGAGGCGATTGCGGGCGTGCGCGGGCGGGTGCCTGGGCCGATGCGGGCCTGGCTGCACAGCCCGATCTTCGCCGCGCGCGCACAGAATCTGGGCGGATTCCTGCGCTACGGCACCACGCTGGCCCCTGTCGCTTCCGAACTGGCGATCATCCTGACCGCTCGGCATGCCAGCTCTTCCTATGTTTGGAATTCCCATCTGAAAGAGGCGCTGGAGGCCGGGCTCGATCCCGCGATTGGGGAGGCTCTGCTCGCCAATCGGGAGCCCGAATTCGCCGATCCGATGTTACGGGTGGTCTTCGACTACGCGAACACATTGCTCGCCACCCGCCACATCCCGCAGGCCTTGCATGAGCGGGCGGTGGCGGCACTGGGGGAGACTGGCGTCGTCGAGTTGGTCGGAGTGATCGGCTATTATTCGCTGGTCACGCTGACGGTGAACGCGTTCGATTTCGCGATGCAGCCGGGCCGCGAAAAGGTGTTCCCGACGCCATCTACTTAACCGCCGTAAAGCCCTTTCCATATCCGACACGCCGCGGCTACTCTGCGGTGGAATACCGGGACAACCGGAACCCTTGGGGAGAGTGACGATGTCCATCCAGGATTTTTCGCCCAACCGTCGCGCGTTGCTCGGCTTGCTGCCTGCTGCTGTGTTGGCCAAGCACGGCTTCGCGCAGAATGCCGGGTTTCGTCCAACCCCGCTGCCGAAGGGGCAGACTCGCACGGTGAAACTTGCCGTGGGCGGGATCGCCGATGTGCCGCATTTGGCGGTGTGGTACGCGAAATACAGCGGGTTGTTCGATGAGTTGAAAGCCGATGGCATCAATGTCGAGGTTGTTGCCTTCGGCGGCGGCAGTGAGTGGCTGTTGGCATTGACCAGCGGCAAAATCGATATGGCGCATGGCTATTACGAGAACGGCGTGCGCGCGCGCAGCCAGGGCCGCGACGTGATTCTCATCGACAACATCATGGCGACTCCGGGCTTCCTGGTCGTGCTCCGCAAGGGCCTCTCGGACAAGGTGAAGTCGGTTGCCGATACAAAAGGGTTGGCTTGGGGCATCAGCAGCCTTGGCTCTGGCACCCATGCGGTGTCGCTGCGGGTGATCAAATCCTTCGGGCTCGACGCGAAAGATGTTCGTTTCGTCAGTGTGGGCGGCACCACCGGCTATATCCCGTCGATCCGCGAGGGGCGCGTTGATGTGCTGACGGCCTCGTTCAGTGCGGCCTCTACGCTGATCAAAGAGGGCAGCGGAACGCTGTTGCTTGATGTCGACCAAGCCGCCGCGGTGGAGAAGATCTACCATCATCCCTATATGGGACCGGGCATTTTGACCTCGCGCGCCTACGCTGAGCAGGAGCCCTATGTCACGCTGCGGGTGGTCGCTGCGGTCCGCAAATCGATTGCGATTCTCAAACACACCAAGCCCGCAGACGTGGCGAAAATTCTGCCGCCTGAGTTCCACAGCGACACGTTGGAAGACGGGATCGCCGATTCCATCAGTAACTTCACCGCTGACGGCGTGATCTCGCTGGATGCCGCCACCGCGATGATCGGCGATATGAGCGACATCAAGCTCGGCAAGGGCGGCGTGGAGCCTGCCGACACGTTCGACAACCGCTTCGTGCTCGCCGTCAAACAGGGCGTCTGAGCCAAAACCAGATCGAGGATTTCACGTGACGCTCACCGAACGCATCGCCCGTCTCTGCGTCGAAACCATGCCGGGCCGGATCGGCGCGCGCGAACTGGCCAATGCGCGGCTTTGCCTGATCGATGGTTTGGCGGTGGCAATGGCCGCTTCCCGCTCTTCGCAGATCACGCTGCTGCGTGAGACGCTGGAGATCGGCGGGGCATCCGGCTCAGCCAGCCTGCTCGGACACAGACTGCGCGCCAAGCCGGATGACGCGGCGCTGATCAACGGCATGATGGTCAGCCTGCTGCTGTTCGACGACAACCACTCCACCATGCGCGGCCACCCGACCGGGCCGGTCCTGCCTGCGGTGTTGGCGCTGTCGCAGCGTCTGGGTGCGTCGCTGGAGACCGCGTTGCGGGCGTTCATCATCGGCTACGAGATGGAATGCCGCCTCGGGCCGGTGTTCAACCCGTCGCAATACGAGGTCGGTTGGCACGCGACCGCCACCCAGGGCACGTTCGGTGCTGCGGCTTCCGCCTGCGTACTGTTGGGGTTGGACGTTGAGCAGACCTGCCGGGCGTTCGGCATTGCGGCCTCGCATCTGGGCGGTGTGCGGCGGAATTTTGGCACGATGACGATGTCGTTCCATTCCGGCATTGCCGCTTCCTCCGGCGTGCGCGCGGCGATGTTGGCGCAAGGTGGGTTCACCGCCGATCCGCATATTTTCGATGGCGACCGTTGCATCGGCGAGTTGCTGTCGCGCGAATGGAAGCCCGCACAGCTTGAGGCGCAGTTGCCGCTTTGGGGGGCACCGTTCGAGATTTTCGACTCCGGGCCGTTGTTCAAGCTGTTCCCGGTCGGGCGACCGCTGGTGGCACCCATCGAGGCGGCGCTGGAAATCCGTGCGATGCCGGGCTTCGATGCGCGCCTCGTCACCGAGATCACCGCCGAAGTCAGCTACATGTATCCGCGCACGGTGGTGCACAACGCGCCGACGACCGGGCTGCAGGGCAAGACCTCGCTGCATTACAACCTCGCCGCCGCCCTGCTTTTTGGCCGTCCGAAGATCGCCACCTATAGCGACGAGGCGGTTGTCGACCCGTCGATCGTGCCGTTGCGCGATAAGGTCCGCCTCGTGGTGCCGCCGCATCTGACCGATCAGGTCGAGGCGGTGCGCATTCTGCCGTTTGACCAGCCGGTGACGATTATCGTCACCCAGTCGAACGGGCTGGTGATGCGTTCGGTGGTGCAGTTCCCGCGCGGGATGCCGCAGAACCCGGTGGGCGAGGTCGATTTGATGGAGAAATTCTCCGATTGCGTCGCCGAGGGGTTCGACCCGGCACTCACCAGCAATCTGAAATCGTTGCTCGACACGCCGGGCGTGTCCGTCGACGCCGTGGTTGAACTCTTGGCCGGAGCGGCGCGCGCATCATGACCATTGTCGCCCTTGAGGTTGATCCGCCGCTGCGGATGGTCGGCATTGTGCTCGACCCCACCACCAGTGCCGAGCGGATCGCAGCGTTTGCCGATTACATGCGCCACGATGTGCCGGATTTTGAAGGTTGGCTGGCGCAGACACGCGGCAGGCTGGGTGCGCTGGTCCCGGCGACGGTCCTGCCCGCGCATGATGCGGCGAGTTTCCGTGAGGCGCTTGCCGCGGCGGAAGTCGCGGTCATTGAGGCGCTGCGGCTCGGCCCGGCGGAACTCGACGCGGCTCCCAATTTGCGCGTGGTGCAGCAGTTCGGGCTCGACAGCCGCAACATCGACCACGCCGCTTGTGCGGCACGCGGTGTGGAGGTGCGCACGCATCGTAGGCGGACCAATATCGCGGTGGCCGAGCACAGCATCGCGTTGCTGATGGGCCTCGCCAAACGGCTCGACGCCATCGGCAATGCGGTCACCGACCCTGAACTCGAACGCCGTGGCTTTCACCCCACCCAATACGACACCCGCCACACAGCAGCGGCGAATTGGGGGCGGGTGGCCGGATTGCGGCTGCTCGATGGCGCGACACTCGGGCTGATTGGCTTTGGTGAGATCGGCCGTGAGGTGGCGCGGATTGCGCGCGGGATCGGGATGAAGGTGCTGGTGCATCAGCGCTCGCCGATCCCCGCCGAGGAGCAGGCACGGCTCGGCATCACCACCGCTTCACTTGCCGACACGCTGGCGCAGTCGGATTTCATCAGCGTGCACGTGCCGGGCAGTCAGAAGGATCTGATCGATGCGGCCGCCATCGCGCGGATGAAGCCGGGCGCGCTGTTGATCAACACCGCCCGCGCGCAAATCGTCAACCGCGACGCGCTGATCACCGCGCTGCAGTCCGGCCATCTCGGCGGGGCGGCGTTCGACACGCTTTACGCCGAGCCGACGCAGCCGGGAGACGCGCTGCTCGACTGTCCGAACACGCTGTTCACCCCGCATCTGGCCGGGGGGGCGCGTCAGAACACGCTGCTCGACGTGGAGGACATGCTCACCGGCATCGCCGCCTCGCTCGGCCTTGTCGCCTGAGAGACACCAGCATGGAAAAGCCCGCCGCCCGCACCATCCCAGCTCTGCTTGCCGAAATCACGGCACGCTACCCGGATCGTCCGTTCGCCATCGATCAGGCTCGCGAATTGACTTACGCCGAATTCCAGGCTGAAGCGCGCAGGCTCGCCAAATCGCTGCACGCGCTCGGCGTGCGCCGTCACGACAAGGTGGCGTTGGTGATGGGCAATCAGGTTGAGTGGCTGTTGCTGCTGTTCGCCGTCACCATGCTGGGCGGCGTGCTGGTGGCGGTGAACACGTGGTGGAAGCGGCGCGAACTGGAATATGCGCTGAAGATCAGCGACAGCTCGACGTTGGTGATGGTCGATCGCTACATCAGCAATGACTACACGGCGGCCATCGCCGAGATGGGGGATCTGGCGACTGCTTTGCCGTTCCTCAAGCGCATTGTCTGTCTGGGTGAGTATCGTCCGGCGGGGGCTATCGCGTACGCGGATTTGCTCGCCATGGGCGGCGATGTGCCGGACAGCGTGATCGACGCCGCGATTGCCGCCATCGAGCCCGAGGATCTGGCCGAGTTGCTGTTCACCTCTGGCTCCACCGCGCGCTCGAAAGCAGCCGGTCTGGTGCATCGCGGGATGATGGACAACATGCACGGCATCGGCGAGCGCATGCATCTGACCGAGCATGACCGCATCTTGCTCGTGGTCTCGATGTTCTGGAGCTATGCCTGCGCCAATGCGCTGTTCGCGGCGATGACGCATGGGGCCTCGCTCGTCTTGCAATACCGCTACGACGCCGCCGAGATGTTGCGGCTGATCGAGGCCAAGCGTGTCACAGCCGTCTATACCCAGCCCAATATGGTGCTGGAACTCCACGCCCATCCCGACCGCAAGACCCGCGATCTCAGCTCATGGCGCACCGGCATTGGCCGTCCGAATGTGATGGACCAATTGGCCGAGATTGGGCCGCAGGAGATGATCACCTCCTATGGGCTGACAGAATGCTACGGCAATAGCTGCAACTCCGACGCCAAATGGCCGCACGCGCTGCGCAAACGCGGCTCCGGCAAGCCGCTGCCAGGGGTGGAATTGCAGATTGTCGATCCGGACACCCGCGCGGTGTTGCCGCAGGGTCAGGATGGTGAGGTGCGGCTGCGTGGCAATGTCACCACCGGCTATTACAACGACCCGGTTCGCACCGGCGAGGCTCTGGATGCCGAGGGCTGGTTTTACACCGGCGATATCGGGATGGTGGATGAGGAGGGGATCTTCGTCTATCGCGGCCGCTTCAAGGAGATGATCAAAACCGGCGGGATCAACGTGACACCGGCGGATGTCGAGGAGCTGTTGCAGGAGCACCCCGCGGTGCAACAGGCCGTCGTCGTCGGCGTGCCGGACCACGAGCGGGACGAGATCGTGGCGGCGATGGTGGTGCTCCGGCAGGGGGCCTCGGTCACTCCGGCGGAACTTGCGGCGTATTGCCGGGCGTCGGCGGCGCAATACAAGGTCCCGCGTTTCATCGAGATCGTCGGCGTCGAGCAGGTGCCGCTCACTGACACCGGCAAGGTCTCCAAACGTGGCGTGATCGAAGATCTTGCCCGCGCGCGGGCCAGAGGAGTGTCGGCAGTGTGAGCAAATCGATACAGCAAACCCGCGTGGTGATTCTTGATGAGGATCACGTGATGACCCTGGTCCGACGCGGGATGGCGGGGCCGAGTGCGGAGAATGATGCGGCGATCCGGAAGTTCTTCGCGCCCGAGACCTGCGATCCTGCGCAGGCTTACGCGATGGCGCAAGGGCTGACCGCAGAAGATGGCGTCGAGGTGATCCAGGCCAAGGGCGACATGGCGCTGGCCGCAGGCGCGGATATGATCCTGTTCCGGCGCGGTGCGGTGGACACGGCGATGATCGCGGCAGCACCCGGTTTGAAACTGGTGCAGCGGCTTGGTGAGCGGTCGGAGATGATCGACAAGGACGCCCTGCGCGCCCGTGGCGTCCCGGCTGCTTGCTTGGCGCGGCCATCGTTGGCCTACACGGCTGAGCACGCGATCCTGCTTGCACTCGCTCTTGCCAAGCGTCTGCCCGACGCGGAACGCGTGCTGCGGGATGGGGCGTATGATGCGGAGCTGGTGCGGTCGCCGGACAACGTTGCCTATAACTGGGTGGGACTGCCGCGTGCGGGCGGGCTGTATCGCGCGACGCTGGGCATTGTCGGCCTCGGCGAGGTGGGGGCGATGGTGGCGCGGATTGCCAATGGCTTTGGGATGAAGGTGATCTACGCCAACCGCAATCCGTTGCCCGCTGAGCGCGAGGCGGCACTCGGTGTGAGCATTCGTCCGCTCGATGATCTGATGGCAGAGGCGGATTTCGTGTCGATCCACGCTCCCAACACGCCTGCCACAAAGGGGCTGATCGGGGCAGACCAGATCGCGAGGATGAAGGCCACCGCCTTTCTGATCAACACCGCCCGCGGCCCAATCCTCGACGAAGATGCGCTCTACGACGCGCTAACCCATTGCCGGATCGCGGGTGCTGGGCTCGATGTGCATTTCATCGAGCCGCGCCCGAAGGATGACCGGTTCTGCGGGTTGCCCAATGTGATCCTCACCCCGCATCTGGCCGGTGGTTCGCGGCTTGGGCTGCTGCGCGAGGTGGGTGCTATTTACGAGAATATGCGCGCGGTGCTGGCGGGCGACGCGCCGATCCATGACCGGGTTGTATGATGCCAATGGTCCACCAAACCGTCATTGCGAGGAGAGTAGCGACGTGGCAATCCATCGAGACCCGAGGCGGCTATTCGATGGATTGCCATGTCGCTACTCTCCTCGCAATGACGGTCAAAAAAGGCGCGAATGCAATCGCGCGTGAGGGACGAAATGATGCCAAAGCTTTCTGAATTTGCGCTCGACCGTCGTACTCTGATGGCGATGCTGCCAGCTTCGTTGTTGGCGTCCAATGCGCGTGCGGAGGATTTCCATCCTGTCGCACTGCCTCCGGGAGAGCGTCGGCTGGTTCGGCTTGCCGTTGGAGGGGTCGCCGACATCACGCATCTGGCGGTGTGGTATGCCAAGTTTTCCGGCATTTTCGACGCGCTCAAGCCACTGGGCGTCGATGTCGAGGTCGTCCCGTTCGGCGCGGGCAGCGAGTGGCTGTTGGCGCTGACCAGTGGACGGGTCGACATGGCGCATGGCTATTACGAGAACGGCGTGCGCGCCCGCAGCCAAGGCCGCGACGTGATCTTGCTCGACAACATCATGGCCACCCCCGGCCTGATCATCGTCGTCCGCTCCGACCTCGCCGATAAGGTAAAGTCGGTGAAGGACACCAAGGGCATGAACTGGGGGGTGACCAGCTTCGGCTCGGCCACGCACGCGGTCGCGTTGCGGGTGACGAAATTCTACGGATTGCAGCCGACCGACGTGAAATTCCTCGGCGTCGGCGGCACCTCCGGGCTGTTGCCCGCGATGCGCGAGAAGCGGGTGGACGTGCTGTGCTCAACGCTGGTGGCCGGATATCAACTTGTCAAGGAAGGCACCGCCAAGGAGTTGCTGGCGCTGGTGTCGGACAAGATCACCAACGAGGTCTACGGGCATCCCTATATCGGCCTCGGGCTGCTCAGCTCGAAGGCCTATTCCGATACGGAGCCGTTCGCCACCTTCCAGGTCGCCAAGGCGATCCGGGCGTCGATTGCCAAGTTGAAGGTTACCCCGGCGGAGGAGGTGGCGAAGCTGCTGCCCGCCGAGTTCCAGGCCGACAGCATCGTCGAGACCATCCGCGCCACCGCGGGGGCGTTCAGCACCGATGGTGAGGTGTCGCTGGCGGCGGCGAGCGCGATGATCGCCGATATGAGCGATCTCAAACTCGGACGCGGCATGGAGCCGGAAGCGACGTTCGACAATCGCTTCATCCGCGCGATCAAGGCGGGCGCATGACGCAGCCGTTGATCTCGCTGCGCGGCCTGACACGGCGGTTCCCGGGCTCCAAGGGCAAACCGCCGTTTACCGCTGTGCAAGGCATCGATCTCGATATCGAGGAAGGCAGCTTCGTCGCCGTGGTTGGTCCGTCCGGCTGTGGGAAATCGACCATCCTGAACATGATCGCGGGGCTGGATGCGCCGAGCGAGGGGACGATCACCGTCGCGGGGGAGAAGGTCGCGGGCCAGTTGCGCAGTGATGTTGGATATCTGTTCCAGAAGGACGCGCTGCTGCCGTGGAAGACGGTGCAGGCGAATGTCGAGATGCCGCTGGTGTTCCGCAACATCGGCGGCGATCACAACAAGATCGCGCGCGAATGGCTGGCTCGGGTTGGCCTTGCAGGTTTTGAGAACAACTTCCCGCACCAGCTTTCGGGGGGCATGCGCAAGCGCGTGGCACTCGCCGCCACCTTCGTCTACGGCCCGCGCATTCTGCTGATGGACGAGCCGTTCTCGGCGCTGGACGTGCAGACGCGCAACATGATGGAGAACGAGCTGCTCGATCTCTGGCAGCAGAACAACAAGACCGTCGTTTTCGTCACCCATGATCTGGAGGAGGCGATTGCGCTTGCCGATCACGTGGTGGTTCTCACGGCAAATCCCGGCACGGTGAAGAAGCAGTTCCGCGTCGCGCTGGATCGGCCGCGCAACGTCAACGACATCCGCTTCGAGGATAAGTTCCGCGAACTGCACGAGGAGATCTGGGAAGCTCTGCGCGAGGAAGTCGCGCGCAGCTACGCGTTGCAGCGGGCCTTGGTGCATGGTTAAGCGCTGGCTCTCGGACGCCTCGCCCGCGCTGGTGGTGTTGGGTGTCCTGCTGGCTTGGGATTTCGCCACACGGTTCGGGCTGGCTGATCCGCGCTATCTCAGCCGCCCGTTGGATGTGGCGGCACTGGTCTGGAACTGGACCACGTCCGGCTTCATCGTGCCGCATATGGTGGCGACCTTCTCCGAGGTTGGCATTGGCTATGTTGGCGGCACGCTGGCCGGGATGGCGGTGGCGTTTTTGTTCTTCTTCGTCCCGCGTGTGGCCGAACTCTGTGACCCGATGGTGGTGCTGCTCAACGCCGCGCCGCGCGCGATCCTGGCACCGTTTGCCGTGTTGCTGTTCGGGATTGGGCTGGGGTCCAAGGTGGCGTTGGTCTGCTTGGTGGTGTTCACCATCACCCTGCTCAGCCTTTACACCGGGCTGAAGGAGGTTGACCGCACCATTGTCGACAATGCCCGTGTGATGGGGGCGCGGCGGGTGGATTTGACACGGCATGTCTATATCCCCGCCGCCCTGGTCTGGGTGGTGAGTGCGATGCGGATCAGCATCGGCCAAGCCTTCACGGCGGCGATTGTCTGTGAGTTGCTGGGAGCCACCGAGGGGCTGGGCTGGATCATCGCCGCCGGGCAATCGGCGGTGAAGCCGGACTGGATCATGGCCGGGCTGTTCTTTGCCAGCGTGATCGTGCTGATGGTCGATATCGTCATCCTGGCCCCGTTGGAACGACGCGGCTCGCATTGGCGGGTGTTCTGATGTCGGTGGCTGTTGAAAGACTGATCGTCATCGCCGCCATGTTGCTGTTCTGGCAATACCTGCCGCTGACCGGCTGGGCTGACCCGTTCTTCATTTCCTCGCCGACGCAGGTGGCCGCCTTGATCTGGCAATGGATCGCAGATGGTGAACTGCTTGGCCATATCCTGACCACGGCCTCCGAGGCATTTGCCGGATTGCTGATCGGCTCGGTGCTGGGGGCGGGGATCGGGCTGGCGTGCGGATTGAGTGCGGCGACGCAGAAGGCGTTGTTGCCGTTGATGACAATGGGCAACTCGCTGCCGCGTCTGGCGTTCGCGCCGTTGTTGATCGCCTGGTTCGGCTTCGGGCCGTCATCGAAGATCGCGCTGTCGGCCTCGGTGGTGTTCTTCTTCATCTTCTTCGGCGTCTATTCCGGCATCCGCTCCGGCAATCAGTTGCTGACCGCGAATGCGCGGGTGATGGGCGGGCGCGGCCTCGCGCTGCTGTGGCACGTGCATCTGCCGCAGGCGTTCCTCTGGATCGTCGCCTCGCTGCGGCTGGCGGTGGGTTACGCGTTCGCGGCGGCGGTGATCGGTGAGTATCTCGGGGCGGATCGCGGTCTTGGCTATCTGATCGTCTACGGTAAGGAGATGCTGGACATGACGCAGGTCTTCGCCGGGATGGCGGTGGTGATCGCCATTGTCGGCGTGCTCGATGTCGGGCTGCGCCGGGTGGCACAGATGGGCTCGCGCTGGCGTGGTCTGGAGGGACGGCTGTGAGTGTGACATTGGAACTGGTTCGTGCGTGCCGGGCGATGCCTGTCAATGAGACGGCGCTCGCCGAGGCGCGGCGCTGCGTGTTCGATGGGTTGGCGGTGGCGCTCGCGGCGGCGAATGATCCGGCGATCGCGATTCTGCGTGGCGTCGACGGTCAACAAGGCGCGTGCAGCGTGATTGGCGGCGGCAGGCTCGCGGAGGCGGATGCGGCGCGGGCGAATGGGATGATGACGGCGCTGCTGCTGTTCGACGACAATTCCGGCCCGATGTGGGGCCACCCGACCGCGCCCTTGATGCCAGCCGTGTTCGCTGTGGCGGAGCGTGAGGGGTTGAGCCTAGCGCAGGCGCTGCATGCTTTCGTTGTCGGCTACGAGGTCGAGTGCCGCCTGGGTCGCGTGCTCAACCCGTCGGCCTACGAGGCCGGTTGGCATGCCACCAACACGCAGGGGACCATCGGGGCCGCCATCGCGTGCGCGCTGCTGCTGGGCTTGGACGAGAAACAGACCTGCATGGCGGTCGGCATCGCCGCCTCTCTCTCGGGCGGGATGCGGCGGAATTTCGGCTCGATGACGATGTCGTTCCATTGCGGCGAGGCGGCGGCGAACGCGGTGCGCGCGGTGCGGCTGGCGCAGGGTGGGTTTACCGCGCATCCCGATATTTTCGGCTCACCGAATTCCTACGGCGAGGCGCTGTGCCGGGAATGGCGTGAGGAAGCGTTCGTGGCGATGGTGGGGGAGATTGGCCGCCTGAAGCCGGTGATTGTCGATCCCGGCCCGATCCTCAAGCTCTACCCTTGCGGTCAGCCGACACTCTACGGCGTCGATTGCGCGCTCGCTCTGATGCACGACCACGGCGTTACGGCGGATGCGATTGCCGAGATGCAATTCCGCGTCAGCTATTTGCTGCCGCGCACGCTGATCCACACGCGGCCGACCAACGCGCTGCAGGCGAAACCCTCGATGCATTACTGCGTCGCTGCGACGTTCGTGGATGATGGGCCGAAGCTGTCCTCGTTCACCGATGCGGCGGTGATGCGCCCGGAGATCCGTCGCCTGCTGGAACTCAGCCGTTTCGTCGTGCTGCCGGAATATGAGGAGCATGTGCCGGGCGTGCGGGAGTTGGCGCTCGAATTGCCGGTTTCGTTGTGGGTACGGTTGAAGGATGGCCGCGAGGCGCAGGTGACGATGCCGTACCACAAAGGCATGCCGCAGAACCCGGCGACCGAGGCGGATCAATTGGCGAACTTCGAGATGTGCGCGGGCTGGTCGGGTGAGGCGGTGCTGGCCATGCTCAATCGCGACGGGGCGCTTATGCCCGATCTGCTGGCGCTGGTGGGAGAACACGCATGATCGATCCGGCCATTCTGATCGGCACTTGGCAACTCGCCGACACACGCGCGCATGATGGCGAGGGCCGTCCGATCCGCCCACCCTATGGCGGCAAGGGCCTCGGCGTGATCAGCTTCGACACCACCGGCCGCATGGTCGCCGTGCTGTGCGAGGGCGGCGAGATCGAGCCGGGGGAGAGCCGCGAATACAGTTCCTATTGCGGCATCTACAGCTTCGACGGCGAGACGCTGATCACCAAGGTCGACGCCACCGCCGAACCGGCGCGGATGGGATCCGATCAGGTGCGCCGCGTGACAATGGAGGGCGGGCGCATCGTGCTTCACCCGCCCGCTCGGCCCTGGAAGGGGCTGATGCAGCATCGCCAGTTGGTCTGGGAAAAGATCCGGTAGAGTGTGATGCGCTTGCAATGACGAGTGGGGGCGGACAAGGCTCTGACCAAAATCTGCAAGCCCAAAATCATCGCGCTCTAGGCGGGTCCTTCCCGGCGGTCAGCGCGATGCGGTCGCCCGCACGCGCGTGCCGGTGGTGACTTCGTTGGGCACGTTGAGGATCACCTTGTCGCCGGCCTTCACGCCGTCGAGGATGTTGATCACCGTGCCGTCGGTTGCACCAATCTTGATCTCGCGGAACTGCACCAACCCATCGCCGCCCAGCACAGCCACCTGCGACTTGCCGCCGCGTTGGCTGAGGGCGGCGACCGGGATCTGCGGGAAGCTCGGCACCGGCACCGTCACAATGGCATAGGTGAAGCTGCCGGGAACCAGGAACCCATCATGATTGTCGAGCTCGATTTCAACGAACAGGGTGCGCGTGCGCGGGTCGAGCGTGCCGGCGGTGCGGCTGATCTTGGCGGGACGACGACGGCTGGCGTCTGACGCATCGACGATCTCCACCGGATCGCCTTCATGAATCAGCGCCACATCGCGCTGCTCGACATAGGCACCGATGCGCAGGCGCGAATTGTCGGCAATCTGCACCACCGGCAGCGAGGTGGACTGGTTGGTCGTCGCCGCCTGCATCAGCGCGCCGGGATCGGCGAACCGGGCCACGACGGTCCCTGAGAACGGCGCGGTGATCACCTGATAGGAACGCATCGTGTTCAGATTGCGCACGGTTTCCTCGGCGATCCGCAGGCTGGATTCCGTCTGCTCGGCGGTCTGCTGAGAGGCGGTGCCGCTGCGCAGCAATTCGCGTGACCGATCCGCCAATCGGCGCTTGTATCCAAGGTCGGCGACCGCCCCCTGATATTGGCTCTCCAATTCCGGACTCTCGATCTCGGCGATCTTTTGCCCGGCGGTCACGGTCTGGCCCTTGTCGACCTCGACGGCTTTGACGTAGCCGCTCACCTTGGCGAACAGCATTGCCGACAGATAGGGTTTGGCGTCGCCAAGCAGGGTGATGGTGCGCGTTGTCGGCCCGTTGGCGACCGTGGCCACCAGCACGCGCGGGCCAAGCGCCGCCTCGCTCTCAATCGCCTTGCGGGAGTCGGCCAGGTTGGAATTGCTGGCGCTGACATAATGATAGGCCCCGCCGCCCGCAGCGAGCAGCACGACGATACCGAACAGATAGAGCCCAAACTTGCGCTTGGGGGCGGCGGTTTCGATCGGGTCAATCATGCGTCGTTCCTTTGACGGCGGCTTCAGCGTGCGCATCGCCTGACGGCGGGACGCCTGCGCCTTGGGCTCCTGCTGCTTCAGCAGCAAAATTGGCATCGAGCTCGTGCAGCCGCGGCGGCTTGCGGCGCAGCAGGGTGTAGAACACCGGCACGATGACGAGTGTGGCGATGGTGGCTGCGATCAGCCCGCCGATCACCGCGCGACCGAGCGGGGCGTTCTGCTCACCGGCTTCACCGGCACCAAGTGCCATCGGGATCATGCCGAGCACCATCGCAAGCGCCGTCATCATGATCGGACGCAGACGGGTCTGGCCGGCGGCAATCACCCCTTCGAAGGCAGACAATGCGTGGCGGGCGCGGATATCGTTGGCGAAGCTGACCACCAGGATCGAGTTGGACACCGAGATGCCGACCGTCATGATCGTGCCCATCAAAGATTCCACGTTGATCGTGGTTCCGGTGAGAATGAGCATCCAGATGATGCCGATCAACGCGCCGGGCACTGCCATCATGATGATGAACGGGTCGATCCAGGATTGGAACAGCACCACCAGCAGCGCGTAGACCAGGATGATCGAGATCACCAAGCCCTGGGCGAGATTGTTGAACGAGGTGTTCATCACGTCCGGCTGACCGCGCAGATCAATATGTGTGGCCAAGGACAGGCCGACGGAGACATCGGCAATCGCCTTGCGGATATCGGCACTGACTGAGCCGAGATCCCGCCCGTCCACATTTGCCGCCACGTCGATGACGCGCTGCACCGCATAATGGTTGATCGAGGCCATCGAGTTGCGTGGCCGCAGCGCCGCCACGTCGGACATCCGGGTCACCGGCGCGTTTGGCATCACCGCGATGGAGTTGATGTTGAATTGGTTGGCCACCGTGGTCGCCTGTGGAACCAGCGGTTGGCTGACCGGGAGATCCATCAGGCTCTGCACATCCTTCACCGCGTCCATCGGCTGACGGACGGCGACGAAGTAGTTCACGTTGTTGGCCGGGTTGAGGAAGTAGGACGGGGCAACCAGCGAGCTGGAGGACAGCGAGACCAGCAGATTGTTCGAAATATCGCGCTGGGCAATGCCCAGCTGCGCGGCGCGCAACCGGTCGACATCGATCTGCAAGGTCGGGTAGTCGAGCAACTGAACGATATGCGCATCCGCCACGCCCGGAATCTTCTGCATCTTGACGAGCAATTGCTGCGCCAATTCGTAGGAGCGGTTGAAGTTCGGGTCGGCAATCTGCACGTCGATCGGCGCGGAAAGGCCGAAATTCAGCACCTGCGAGACGATATCGGCCGTCTGGAAATAGAACAGCGCGCCGGGGAATGCCTCGGGCAGGGCGGCGCGCAGGGCGTGGATGTAATCCTGGCTGGGCTTGTGGCCCGGCTTGAGCTGGATGAGGATCTCAGCGTCAGCGCTGGAGATGTTGTCCGACGGGATCAGCGCCAGATTGTAGGAAAACGGCACGCCGATATTGTCGTTGATCGTCTGAATCTCGGCATCACCAATCACATCGCGGATCTTCTGTTCCACCGCGAGCACGCGCAGCTCGGTGGACTCAAGCCGTGTGCCGGTCGGGGCGCGGTAATGCAGCTTGATGATGCCCACATCGGCGGTTGGGAAGAAATCGGTGCCAGCAACGGTTGCCATGAACAGGGTGACGACGAGCAGACCGGCGAAGCTGATCAGCACGAAGCCGCGGGCGCGCAGACAGGAGACGAGTGCGCCGACATAAAGCTTCTTCACCCAATCGAAGCCATGCTCGAACTGCCGGATTGCCCAACCTGGCTTGGGATGCGCGCCGTGGGCATGATCGGGCAGCATCATCCGCGTCATCGTCGGCAGAATGGTGAAGCTCAGTATGTACGAGGCCAGCATCGACAGCACCACGGTGATGCCGAGCGGGATGAACAGGAACCGCGCCGGACCGGTCAGCAGGAAGACCGGGAAGAAGACGATACAGATGGCAAGTGTCGCCACTGTCAGCGGTGTGACCACCTCGCCGCAGCCATCCAGAATCGCCACGGTGAGCGATTTGCCCAGGCTTTGGTTGCGGTGAATGTTCTCAATCGTCACCGTTGCATTGTCGACCAGGAGGCCGATGGCGAGTGCCAGCCCGCCCAAGGTCATCAGGTTGATCGACTGGCCGGTGGCGAGCAGGCCCGCGATGCCCGCGAAGATCGACAGCGGGATCGAGGCCGAGACGATCACCATGTTTCGCCATGACCCCAGGAAGACCAGGATCATCAGCGAGACCAGGATTGAGGAGATGATCGCCTCACGCACCACGTTCTCGATGGCCGAACGCACGAAGACCGACTGGTCGAAGCCAAGCCCGATATCCAGCCCAGCCGGGGACGCGGCCTTGATCTCCGGCAAAGCCGCGCGCAGGGCGTCCACCACCACCAGCGTCGAGGCGTCGGAATGGCGTAGGATGGTGACATAGCTGGCGCGTTCGCCGTTCACATGCACCATGTTGGTCTGGTTGGCGAAACTGTCGCCGACCTTGGCCACATCGCCCATCGTCACCATGATCCCGTTGCGGACCACGAGCGGCAGATTGGCGAATTGGTCCACCGCCGAAGGGCTTGAATTGATGGTGACGTTGTATTCGCGCTCGCCCATGCGCGCGACACCGGCCGGCACGATCACGTTTGAGGTTTGCAGAGCGGCGACCACGTCGTTCGGCGAGATCCCCTTGGCTGCCATCCGGGTCGGGTCAAGGTCGATGATGATCTGGCGCGATTTGCCGCCATAGGGGGCGGTCAGCGCGATGCCGGGGATGGTGTAGAGTTTGAGGCGGATGAAGTTGTTGGTGTAATCGACGATTTCCTGCTCGGGCATCGTCTTGCTCGACGTCGTCATCTGCACGACGCCGACCGAGGAGGCGTTGAACGGCACCAGGATCGGCGGCGTCATGCCGGGCGGCATCACGCGCAAAGCCTGGTTGTTCACCGCGTTGATCTGCGCCAATGCGCTGCCGATGGAGGCGCCGGGGGAGAAGTAGATCTTGATGATGCCGGTGCCGGCGATGGATTGGCTCTCGATGCGCTCGATACCGTCCACGCTCTGCGAATAGGAACGTTCGGCGACGAGCACCACGCGGCGCTCCATCTCCTCCGGCGGCAGGCCGTTATAGTTCCACGCCACCAGCACGACGGGGATGTCGATGATTGGGAAGATGTCGACAATCATCCGTGTCATCGCCATGCCGCCGGACAGCATGATGATGAATGCGAGAATGGCCGACGTATACGGGCGCCGCAATGCCTGGCGCACCAAACCCATCATGGAATGTATTCCCCTGCCATCAGCGACACCAAAGCGGGTGGCCGCACCTTACAATTCGACACGTATTTGTGGACTGAACGAAACTGACGGGCAACCCATAGATGTTGACATTTTTGTCTCGAAGAGGGGCAATCGCACAAGAGCCGAGCGGCTCGCCCGCTTGTTTCGCAATGCCTATCTTGCCTCGGCCTCGCCCCAAACCAATCGGTCCGCAGCGCGCTTGACCCTTCGGCTTGAAAAAATACCGACTGGTATGTAGGCTTCACGCCGGACCATGCGGCGGTGGTCTGGAGAGGTGTTGTGTCCAAGGTTTCAGATACGCGGGAAAAATTGCTGACCACGGCGATCGAACTGGTCTGGCAGAGCAACTATGCCAATGTTGGCGTCAATGAAATCTGCGAGCGCTCTGGGGTGACCAAGGGCGGTTTCTATCACTATTTTGCCTCCAAGGCGGAGCTGTTTCGCGCGGCGTCAGAGCACGCTTGGCAGGGCATGAAGCTTGAGTTGGACGCAATACATTCACCTGAAAACAATGCCTTGATGAAATTGGAGGGTTATATCGACCTGATCATCCGCAAGCAGGAAATGCATGATCAGGATGAATCCCCGGTTTCGGGATGCCCGTTTTTTACCTCCGGCGCGCAATGTGACAATGACGAGCCGGTGGTGCGTGAGGTGGCGATTGCCATGAGCGAGCGGGCGCAGATTTATTACACGGCGCTGATCGTCGCTCTGCGGGATGAAGATTGCCTGGAGCCAGACATTGAGCCGGAGCAGACGGCCCGCTTGTTTGCGCATTTTGTGCACGGCCTCCTGATGTACGGCCGGGTGATGCGCAGCTTGGATGTGGTGACGCGCGATTTGCGGATTGGCGTCTACCGCCTCGTCGGACTCAAGCGACCACTTTGGTCTGAGGCCGCCACGTCACCAGTCTGAGGCGTCCGCAGCGGCTGCCTTTGCAAATTCACGCAAATTTTGTTGACGGCATACCGACCGGTATGTATCTCCGTCGGGCAGATTACGCGAATGATTTCGCGGGGCCGGTTTTGTCGGCCCGACAGCGATTGCGTGTGCGCTTTTCAAGGATGGTTCTCATGGCTTTCATCCCCCTTCGCCTGCCGCCGCGTGCTTCCCTGTTTGGCTCGGCTGCGATGATTTTCGCGTCGTTCGTGTCGCTGCCGTCACACGACGCCGCGGCCCAAAGTGCGGCACCGACAGCGGTTGGTGTTCAGACCATCGCAGCCCAACCCGCTCAGGTCTGGACCGGGTTTTCCGGCCGGATGGAAGCGGTGGATTACGCTGAAATCCGCCCGCAAGTGGCTGGGCGCATCACCGAATTGCGCTACCATGACGGGCAGAGCGTGAAGGCGGGCGATATCCTGTTGGTGATCGAGCCGGGGCCGTATGAGGCGAGCTTGGCCAAGGCGGCGGCCAATCTGGAAGCGGCCAAGGCCAATGCCGCCTTTGCCAAAACCGAACTCGACCGCGCGGCCAATCTGATCAAGGGGCAAGCCATCGCCCAGCAAATCTACGACCAGCGCGTCAATGCCGCGGCGGTCGCAGTTGCTGCGGTTCGCTCGGCAGAGGCGGATGTGAAGCAGGCGCAGATCGATGTCGATCATGCCTATGTCAAAGCCCCGATTCCCGGACGGATCAGCAGGCCTGAGATCACGCTGGGCAATTACGTGCAGGCTGGCCCGAACGCACCGCTTTTGACCTCGATTGTCTCCAGCAACGGGATTTACGCCGCCTTTGACGTGGACGAGCAAACCTATCTGCGCCGCGCGCGCGGTGACGACAATTCCGCCGAAAAGCTCAGCCATATGCCGGTGGAACTGACGGTGCAGGGCGACGCCGCCCATGTGTATCGCGGCACGGTCTACAGCTTCGACAACCGCATCAATCCGTCCTCCGGCACGATCCGCGCCCGCGCGCGGTTTGCCAACGAGGATGGCAGCCTGGTGCCGGGGATGTTTGTCTCGGTCCGGATGTCGAGCAGTGACAATCGTTTGGTCACTCTGGTTGCCGATCGCGCGATCCAAACCGATCAGAACAAGAAATTCGTCTACGTTGTCGGCGCCGACAACAAGGTGGCCTATCGCGAAATCACCGTCGGTGACGCTGTGGGTTCGGCCCATATCGTGCTGGCCGGCCTCAAGGATGGGGAGCGGGTGATCGTGGACGGGCAGCAACATCTCCGCCCGGATCAGGTCGTGCAAATCGACCCGAAGCTCAGCATCGCACAGCCATCGGCCAACTGATCAGCCGCCTCTGCCTGCATCAGAACGACGAGCGGAACCCATTCCATGAATCTTTCAAAATTCTTCATTGACCGGCCGATTTTCGCGGGCGTGATTTCGGTGGTGATCTTCCTGGCTGGCATGCTGTCGATGTTCCAGCTGCCGATTTCCGAATATCCCGAAGTGGTGCCGCCTTCGGTGGTGGTGGTGGCGCGTTATCCGGGGGCGAACCCGAAAGTGATCGCCGAGACAGTGGCAACGCCGCTGGAAGAGCAGATCAATGGCGTGGAGAACATCCTTTATATGTTCTCCCAAGCCGCGTCCGACGGCACGCTGACGCTGACGGTCACGTTCAAGCTCGGCAGCAATCCTGATCTTGCAACGCAGTTGGTGCAGAACCGGGTGAACCAGGCGCTCTCCCGCCTGCCGGATGTCACGCGCGCGCTTGGGGTGACGACGACCAAGAGTTCGCCGGATTTGACGATGGTGGTCCATCTGGTCTCGCCCAATGACCGCTATGACAGCCTGTATCTGCGCAATTACGCTTTGCTGAACGTGAAGGATCAGCTGGCTAAAATCTCGGGCGTGGGGCAGGTGCAGCTTTTCGGCTCGGGCGACTACGCGATGCGTATTTGGCTCAATCCGGAGAAAGTGACCGAGCGCAATCTCTCGGCCGACGAGGTGATTGCCGCCATCCGTGGCCAGAACGTGCAGGTGGCCGCTGGTGTGATCGGTGGCCCACCTTATGGGCGCGGCGTGGTGCAGCAATTGCCGATCAACGCGCAAGGCCGCCTGAGCGACCCGGATGAGTTCGGCAATATCATCATCAAGCAGGAAGGCGGGGTGATCACCCGGCTGAGGGATGTGGCGCGCGTCGAGATGGATGCGGCCGAATACGGGCTGCGCTCGCTGCTGGACAACAAATCGGCCTCCGCACTGGCGATCTTCCAGGCGCCCGGCTCCAACGCGATCCAGATTTCCAACGACGTCCGACGCACGATGGCCGAGTTGAAGAAGGATTTCCCGGAAGGGATCGATTACCGCGTGGTCTATGACCCGACCGTGTTCGTGCGGGATTCCATCGCCGCCGTTGTGCAGACCTTGCTTGAAGCCGTGGGCCTTGTTGTGCTGGTGGTGATTGTCTTCCTGCAGACATGGCGCGCCTCGATCATCCCGCTGTTGGCGGTGCCGATCTCGATTGTCGGCACATTTGCTGTGATGCATCTGTTCGGCTTCTCGGTGAACGCGCTCTCGCTGTTCGGCCTCGTGCTTGCCATCGGCATCGTGGTCGATGACGCGATCGTGGTGGTGGAGAATGTCGAACGAAATATCGAAGCCGGATTGTCGCCGCGTGATGCGACGATCAAGGCGATGGGCGAGGTGACGGGGCCGATCATCGCCATCGCACTCGTGCTCTGCGCGGTGTTCGTGCCGATTGCCTTCATCAGCGGGCTGACCGGACAGTTTTATCGCCAGTTCGCGCTGACGATTGCCTTCTCAACCGTGATCTCGGCGTTCAACTCGCTCACGCTGTCACCAGCACTCGCTGCGTTGTTGCTCAAGGGCCATGACGCGAAGAAGGATTGGCTGACTCGAGCGATGGACGCGGTGTTCGGCTGGTTCTTCCGTGGCTTCAACTGGGCGTTTCATCGTGGATCGGTGGGGTATGGACGTGGCGTTGGCGGAATCCTGTCACGCAAATCGCTGGCTCTTCTGGTGTATGTGATCCTGCTGGGCGGTGCATATGTGGGCTTCACCGCGGTGCCACCGGGCTTCGTGCCGACGCAGGACAAGCAATATCTCGTCGGTTTCGCCCAACTGCCCTACGGTGCCACGCTGGAGCAATCCGAAGCGGTGATCCGCAAGATGTCCGATATCGCCTTGGCCGAGCCGGGCGTGGAAAGTTCGGTCGCCTTCCCGGGCCTGTCGATCAACGGCTTTATCAACAGCCCATCCGCCGGCATCGTGTTCGTCAAGCTCAAGCCGTTTGAGGAGCGCACCGCGCCCAATCTGTCGGGTTTCGCGATCTCGCAGAGCCTGCAGGCGAAATACGGCCAGGTGCATGAGGCCTTCATCGCCATCTTCCCGCCGCCGCCGGTGAACGGGTTGGGCACGATTGGCGGGTTCAAGCTGCAAGTCGAGGATCGCACCGACCAGGGCTATGAAGCGCTGGATCAGGTGATGAAGACGGTGGTGGGGCGTGCCTATCAGACGCCGGAGCTGGCGCGGGTGTTCACCAGTTACAACATCAACTCGCCACAGCTTTTCGCCAATCTCGACCGCACCAAGGCGCAGCAGCTTGGGGTGAATGTGCAGGACGTGTTCGACACGATGCAGATTTATCTCGGCTCGCTGTATGTGAACGATTTCAACAAGTTCGGCCGCACCTATCAGGTGGTCGCGCAGGCCGATCAGCAATTCCGCTCACAGCCGGAAGACATCCTCAAGCTCAAGACCAAGAACCAGTCCGGACAGATGGTGCCGCTGGGCTCGGTGCTGCAGATCAGCAAGACCAGCGGGCCTGATTCGGCGATGCGCTACAATGGCTTCCGCTCGGCCGATCTCAATGGTGGGCCGGCACCGGGCTATTCCTCCGGTCAGGCGCAGGCGGCGATCACCAAGATCCTCACCGAGACGCTGCCGCCAGGGATGCGGTTCGAATGGACCGATCTGACCTATCAGCAGATCCTGAGCGGCAACACCACCTTGCTTGTTTTCCCGATCTGCGTGTTGCTGGTCTTCCTGGTGCTGGCGGCGCAGTACGAGAGCCTGTTCCTGCCGCTGGCGATCATTCTGATCGTGCCGATGTGCCTGTTCTCCGCCATCACCGGCGTGTGGTTGACCGGCGGTGACAACAACATCTTCACCCAGATCGGCCTGTTCGTGCTGATCGGGCTGGCGTGCAAGAACGCCATTTTGATTGTCGAATTCGCCCGCGAACTGGAAATCGGCGGCATGGCGACGGTGCCAGCCGCCATTGAGGCGGCGAAGCTGCGGCTGCGGCCCATTCTGATGACATCGCTGGCCTTCATCATGGGTGTGGTGCCGCTGGTGACCTCCACTGGGGCGGGTGCCGAGATGCGCCATGCGATGGGTGTGGCGGTGTTCTCCGGCATGCTGGGCGTGACCTTCTTCGGCCTGTTCCTCACCCCCGTGTTCTATGTGCTGCTGCGCGCCGTCGAAAAGCGCGTCACCGGCGTGGAGAAGGTGCACCACCATGTCGAATCGTAAACACCTCGCATCCTTGCTGGCGCTGCTCACCACCACGATGCTGGCGGCGTGCGTCGACGTGCCTGGGCCGCAGGAGAGCCAGATTGCGGCGCCGGATTTCTGGAACAGCACGAAATCCGTCCAGGGTGTGCAGGCGACCGAGATCGACCAAAGCTGGTGGGCGCATTTCGATGATCCTGTGCTCAACGGATTGGTGAGTGAGGCGCTGGAGAACAACAAGAACCTGCAGATCGCCCAGCAGCGCGTGGCGGCGGCACGGGCCGACCGGGAGTTCGCCCGATCCGCCCTGTTCCCGCAGCTCAATGCGACAGCGGACGCCTCGCGCGGCAATCAGGGCTACTACTCCGGCAACAAGACGGTGGGACTGGCTGACGCCAATCTTTCGGCGAGTTGGGAGCTTGATCTGTTCGGTCGCAATCAGGCCGCTACCGCCCAGGCTGCGGCCCTGATCGCTGCCGCCGAGGCGGATCGGGATGCGGTGCGCGTGGGGTTGCTGGCGGAATTGGCGCGTAACTACTTCGATTTGCGCCACGACCAACGCCAGATTGCGCTGACCAGGCAGAACCTCGCCACCCAGCAGGACACGCTGCGTGTGACCCGCGTGCAGCTTCAGGGCGCGATTGCCAGTGAGTTCGACGTGCAGCGCGCGGCGGCCCAGGTGTCGACCACTGAGGCGCTGATCCCGTCGCTGCAATCGGCGGAGGACGCGGCACGCAACCGCATCACCTCGCTGCTGGGCCTGAAGCCTGGCAGCAAGGATGCGGTTCTGGGCCAAGACGCCGTGCTGAAGCCGCTGGATCAGCATATTCTGATCGCGGCCCCTGCCGTGGTGATCGCCGCGCGCCCTGATGTGAGGGCGGCGGAACGCCGGTTTGCGGCCAGCATTTCGGCCAAGGATGTCGCCACCCGCGCGCTGTTGCCGGATATCTCGCTGACGGCGTTGTTCGGCCAGCAAACCGCCACACCGTTCTCCTCCACGCCGTTCTCGGTTGGCGGATCGCTGGTGCTGCCGATCTTGAATTTTGGGCGTCTTGAATCCCGCATTGATGCGGCGGATGCGCAGCAGAAGCAGGCGTTTCTGACCTATCAGCAGATTGTGCTGGAGGCGTTGGAGAATATGGAGAACGTGCTCTCGGCCTATCTGCATGAGGCCCAACGCAATGCCGCGCTGACCTCCGCCGAGGCGCAGAACCGCAAGGCGGTGGACCTCGCCCGCAGGCAATATTCGGCCGGTTATGTGAGCTTGTTGGACGTTTTGGTGGCCGAGCGCAGCCTATTGGACGCGCAATCGGCCAAGACCGGGTCTGATCTGGCGATGCGTGTGGATTTGGCGAATGTTTATGCGGCGGCTGGTGGGGGGTGGCGGGAGTGAGGTTGGCTGTCGCCTGATAGCGGTCATCAACCGGATCAAGAGGTGATCACATTTGCGGGCTTTCATTGCCGCGCGGTTCTGACGGGTGTGCGCCCAAAATGCCCTATCATAGTGCCCGCAACGTCACTCCAGAGCAGTCATTCGGAGGTGTTTCGGCGGATGGCGGGGTTGGAGGGGACGCTGGCGGTCTGCTCTTGGACACTCTGCAGGAAGGTGCCTGACGGGCATCTCCTCCGGCGTGCGCAGAGATGTCCAGGCGACCGCCGGCATATCCTGCGCGAGAGGTTCAATGTGCTCCATGCGCTTGCGCCAACGCAAATTGGTCGCTTAGATGCCGTCTCGAGGTGAGGTTGGCCTTCCGCTATAAACACACACCGACTGTCTTGAATGTTCTAACGAATTACGCCGCGCCCAAGAGTAGAGAATGATACTACAATTCCGACTAAACGATATCGTATCTGGAATGACCGGAGCGGTGGTTCATTGGCTCGAAACCGATTCGTCCCCTGCATTCTCGCTCGGTCAGGCGCTGATGGAATTGACCATCGATCTGAGCGCATCATATGGCCATGATTGCCCGCCGATTTCGTATTTCCGCGTCGTGCTGCGTGAGAAGGTCTGGTTGCGGGAACGGCGTTTCGCTGATGGTGCGGAAGCAATGGTGGGAGACGTCATCGCGCTGTTCACAACGTCCCCAGACGAAGCGCTCGACGGGCCGCCGATGCGAGAGGTACGGTCTATGCTGGCCAGCGTGATTCCGCGGACGAAAGACGATCTGTGGTAGCGGCGATCCCGATTGCACTCGGGCCGCTTGATGCCGGCGGTTGCATTGCGCAACGCTCTGGTATCCGTTGGCTGGTGCCCGATCGTCACCACTGTCGCCAAGGGGAGGTTGTGGCATTCTGCAACATCGGCCTCACGCCCAAAGCCGGCTTGCCGCGCGCGAGCCACCAAGCCTTTGCCGACGAGGTCCGTGACCTGCAAATAACGTTTGCGACCGAATTCGCGGGCGTTTTGCATCAGCAACCAGATGCGTCACTCGGCGGTGACCTCGATCAACTGCATTTCTACCAGATCTGGCGGGATGAGGACGTCGTCGGTGCGTTGGTGCCGGATGAAGAGCAGGACGACGATGGCGCACGCGCTACGACATCCGTCTGGCGCATCGGCTTCGCCGCCGGACGGCGGATGACCGAGCTTGCGGAAGATCGCTCCGGTCTGCTCACGGGGTGGCACAACCGTAGCCGTGCCTGGCACGGCCAAGCTGGGCCGCACGCCACCGTGCTTAGCCTGGGCATCTGCGAACAGAACGGTATCTTCCGCGGTGACTCCAACGCTTTTCTCGACATGCTGGAGATCAGTCCGGGGGCGCTGCATGTCGTTCATATCTCGGACGAGGCGCTGGTACCTTCGGCTTGCGTGCTGAACAGCCAATTGCATCGCGATCCGGCAACGCGTGAGGCGATCGCCGCCGACATGGCGCTGGGTATTTTCGGCAACGGCATTGCGCCGCGTCCGGCCGATTTTGTCTTTGCGGGATGTGCCCTGCAGGCGCTCAACAGCGACCCGCTGGGCGA
>CAITEF010000249.1 GCA_903891315.1 uncultured Rhodospirillales bacterium
AGCAGGGCCTCCTCCGAGTTGAAGTTGCGGTCGAGCACGCCGATCAGCGACCAGGCCCGCTCGAACAGGGAGGCGATGCCGGCGGTGGTGAGTGGCCTGATCGATGTTCTCTTGTCGAAGCCCGGCGTAACAAACGGATCTTCGTGGTCCATGTACTCGTCGACCACCCGGTAGTGGATGCGCGAGGCTGTCTGGCGGGCGCGGATACAGCACACATCCTGCGTCACCGAGTGCAGCACGATACGAGCGATCTCCACCTCGTCGTAGCGCCGCGGTGGCAGGAACTCGCCGCCTAGGAAGGCCGGATGGATAGCGAAGAGCAACTTGCGCTCATCTGATGCAAGCGGTTTACCCATCCGCCTGGCATCGCCCAGGCGGCCTTTATCGACTGCGGCCTGGACCATGTTGCGACGCTCCTGGCCATCCACCGCGGCGAGCAACTCGTGTTCCACAGAAGGCTGCTTGAAGTAGCTTACCGGTCGGAAGGTCGGGTCCAGCCCGGGCGGCAATGCCCCCCAGTTCGAGCGAACGCTTAGCGGCGGGCGACGTTGGCGACGACGCCGCCGGATCTTAGCCATGATCATCCTCCATCGGTTCTGCGCCGCGAGGAAGAACACAACGATCCTGATGGGGCCCGCTCATTTGCCGGTCGGCCACATCCCACCTTTCGGTGGCGCCACCTTGCCCGGGAGGCAGGTTGGCGAGGGCGCGAGCCCTTCTCTTGATGCTATGCAATTGGTAACCGCTGAAAGCCGAGAAAGCAACGGCATCACGAGGGTCGTTAGGCGTGCCATCTTTGCGGATAGCGCAGCCAACGGATGATATCGTGGGCAATGCTGTTCGCTGCATCCGGTTCATCAGAGGCGAGACCTCAGCCAGCCGAGAAAGCCGGCGCCTCGACCGCGCTTGGGTGGCATCGAATCAAAGAAGGTGAGGGGTGCGAGATGGACGCCCGCGTCGTCGCGCCGGGACGAATACAGCGTCCAGCCTGAATGTGGCGCCTCCTCAGCTCGACGCCACTGCCCCTCCAACTCGGCAGCATCGCGCGCTTTGCGCGCCGCCTCCAGTTCAGCAGCCAGTGTGGCGGCGTGGGCGTCCGCGGCCGCGAATGTGCCGGGGAACGCGGCGCGCGTAAACGGTTCGCCCCACTTGGCCTGCATCTGCGCGATGTGTTTTGCCGAGAGGTGAACGCCCGCGAGCCAGCGCTCCGCGGTGGCGATGGACACGTCGAACTCGGTGGCGATCAGCTTCGCAGCGTTCTTCGGATAACGCTGACGCAGAAATGCTGCGATCTGCTGCCCCAGGCTCACTTGAATGTCGGCAGGCACGCTCATCCTCGTCATTATCTCCGGCGCAGGGTTAGGCATAGCACCGCGCGATTGTATGTCGCCTCCCAAAAGAAGCCCTCACTTTCTGAGGGGAGAAACATGCGGATGAGGTCTCGACGCGCAACCTGCGCGCTGGTCGCATGCGAGCGCGGCAAAAGCCGCTCTGCAGAACCAGGGGCCACGACCAAGATGACCAAACTCGCCATACCCGCATTGCTGCTGGCAGTCCTTGCCGGCTGCGCCATGAGCAGCGACGTTATGGACACCGGCAACGGGACGTACATGATCAGCGCCGTCGCTGCGCCGCTCCGCGGCGGTGCCGCAGGCGCCAACAGTGTGGCGTACGCCGATGCGAACACGTTCTGCGCGTCGAAGGTGGCGGGCACCCATGCCATCGTGATCGGCCAAAGCGATCGGGATGTGTACCAATCGAGCCGCGGTAACACCTTTGCCGCCGGCAATGCCGCACTGAACTTTCGCTGCGGGCGGTAAGGCTGCCGTGAAGTTCCGCAAATCGCCATCGCGCGCCTTCGTGTTGCGCTTCCTCCTGCTCCGGCTAGGAATCTGATGATGTCCACGTTCACCATCCCGACTCATGTGCTGGACAGCGTGGGTCGTCTCGACGCCACCCTGGTTGGCCAGCTTAATATCGCGCTGCGCGCAAGCCTGGTGCCGAGCCACATTCCCTTGGCCATGGGCGACCATCTCTACGTGCCGGGGCCCTTCGGCCAGGAAGACCCCGTCAGGCTTCCGGGGCGTGAGTGTCTGCGACGTTGGCTACAGGACATGCGCCTTCTCCTGGCAACGCGAAGTGGCGAGTTGACCGCTGCCATCCTGCCGATGATCGCTGATGTGGATTGGAGTAAGGCTGAGGTGACCGTCAGCGATGCTGAGCGCAATGCACGCAACGCGGCGTGCCCTTCAGGCGCACTTGAACGCGCTGCGGAAGTTCGGAGAACCTTGGACGGCTTGGAAGAAAGTCCGCATCCAGACCCGACCCTGCAGCAAGCATTGCGCGTAGCGCTGCAGGAGTTGATCAACTTCATCCTGGCAGGGTGAACATGCCCCACGAACTCAACAGCGATGTCCGCATCATTTGCATTCTGAAGCACTTGTCTCCTGAGGAACGCGAGTTGGAAAAGCACTTGGATGAGGAGGCGGATGCGCTCGACGCCGACTACGATCCTCAAACAGCGCCGGCCGAGGTGGAGGTCGCCGAGCCAGGCGCGCGTGGCGGCGCGAAGCCTGGAGCATAAGCCCGCTAGCCACAGTTTCGTAAGCGCGGCGACGAGGCCCTTGTCGCGTAGCTGACGGTCAGTCCTTGTCGCCGGCAGCCCAGCACCACGGCATCAACTCGTCGATCCGGCTCTGCGGCCAGCCGTTGACGAGGCGTGTCAGCACGTCGGTGAAGTATCGCTGCGGGTCGACGCCGTTCAGCTTGCAGGTCTCGACCAGCGAGGCCACCGCAGCCCAGCGCGCCCCGCCATCGTCGCTGCTGGCGAACAGCGCGTTCTTGCGACTGAGGCAGAGCGGGCGGATGGCGCGCTCGACGGTGTTGTTGTCGATTTCGACCCGACCATCTTCGAGGAAGAGGCACAGGCCCGTCCAACGGCTCAGTGCATAGCGGATTGCCTCG
>CAITEF010000250.1 GCA_903891315.1 uncultured Rhodospirillales bacterium
GATGATCAATGTCGAGCCGCCGCCGCTGTGGCGCAATCAACTCTTCCGCAAAACCGGCATCTATCACGACCACGTTGATCGCTGGCAGATCATCCGCTTCGAGGCTCCCTGCACGGTGACAATCGATGTCGGCGTCGCCCCCACCGGCACCGGAGCCCCCGAGGGTAATCGCAGCCAAGGCGTGAACGGTTTCGTGCTCAACACCATCACGCCTAAGACCGAGCGGACCTGCCATTATCACTGGGCCTTTGCACGCAACTACCTGATCGGCGAGCAGTCGCTGACCACCGAACTGCGCGAGGGGGTGAGCAGCATTTTCCGTGAGGATGAGTTCATCATGGAAGCGCAGCAGAAGGCGCTCGACGAAAACCCGAGCAAGACCTTCTACAACCTCAACATCGACGCTGGCGCGGTGTGGTCGCGCAAGCTGATCGACGCGATGATCGATCGCGAGATTTTGCCGCAGATCGCAGCTGAATAATGAACGACGACGCCCGCTCTCCCCAACTCCTGCGCGCTGTGATGCAACTGCGCGCCAAGTTGCTCGCTGGCGAATTCCCGCCCGGCGAGCGCGTGGCCGAACTCACCCTCGCCCCGTTGCTCGGCGTCTCCCGCACGCCGCTGCGCCTCGCACTCGGCGAGTTGGAGCATGAAGGCCTGTTGCGCACCTTGCCCGGCGGCGGCTTCGTGGTGCGAGATTTCACCATCGCCGATCTGCGCGACGCCATCGAACTGCGTGGCATTCTCGAAGGCAGTGCCGCCCGCTTCGCTGCTGAGCGCTGGGTCAATCCGCGCAGCCTGCTGCGGTTGTCGGCGGCGGTGGCGGCGATGGATGCGCTCTTCCTCGCCGATTTGTTCGACTTCGCCGCCTATGTCACCGAAAACGAACGCTTCCACGCCGCACTCCTCGACCTCGCGCAAAGCCCGATGCTCGCCCGCGCGCTCACCCAGGCGACCGCCCTGCCCTTCGCCTCGCCCTCCGCCTTCGTCTGGGCGCAGAGCGAGATCGACAAGCGCAACCACGTGCTGCTCATCGCGCAGGACCAGCACCGCCTGATCCTCGAAGCCGTGCAGAACCGCGAAGGCGCGCGCGCCGAGGCGCTCGCCCGCGAACACGCCCGTCTGGCCATCCGCAATCTCGAAGCCGCCCTGAAGAACCGCATTGCGATGGACGCGGTGCCAGGTTCCGCCCTGATCCGCACCGACAGCGAGGATGACGACCATGCACTCCGCGCCTGATTTTATTCCCGCCACCGTGATTGAGGCCGACACCATCGCGGGCGATGTCCGCCGCCTGCGCATCCGCCCCGATCACGGATTCGCCCGCGCCGAGCCTGGCAGCCACTGCACGTTCGCGGTCAATCTTGGCGGACTGGAGCGCGAGCGCTCCTATTCGGTGGTCAGCGATGAGGGCGGTGCGTGGACCATCGCCGTCCGCCACCTCGAAAACGGTCGCGGCGGCTCGCGCTTCATGGCGGGGCTGGATGTCGGCGACCGCCTTCGGGTCGCCCCACCCGCCAACCATTTCCAACTCAGCCCGATGAGCCCGGACTATCTGCTGATTGCCGGCGGAATCGGCATAACGCCTATCCTGTCGATGGCGCGCAGCCTCACCAAGCGACCCAATCTGCGGCTCCTCTATGGCGGGCGCACGCGCGAGAGCATGGCATTCGTCGACGACCTCGCGGGAATGCTCGGCGAGCGTCTGACGCTGTTTGTCGAGAATGACGGCCAAGCAATTGATTTCCCGCGCGAATTCGTCAAATTGCACCCCGAAGGCGAGGCTTATATCTGTGGCCCCAACGCGATGCTTCAGGCCGCCCGCCATGCCTGGGCCGCATCCGGCCGCTCCCCCGCTCTGCTGCGCTTCGAGACCTTCGGCGCCAGCGGGTCACGGGAGAACGAGCCGTTCCTGGTCCATGTGCGCGACCACAACACCACCATCGAAGTCCCGCGCGACGCCTCGCTGCTCGACACGCTCAACCGCCACGGCATCGAACTCGCGCAGGATTGCGTGCGCGGAGAATGCGGGTTGTGTGCCATCGAGGTCGTAGGCGAGGCCGAGTTGGATCATCGCTGCGTCTTCCTGTCGGACGAGCAGCGCCGCGCGGGCCACAAGATCTGCGCCTGCGTGTCGCGCGCGGTCGGCGAGATCACCATCGACACCGGATTCCGCCCCGGCCTGGACCGTATCAATCCGGCAAAAGCCGTCGCGAGATCGGGGGCTGGACGGCAGCGCTTGGGTGGTTAATCTCACGTTAATGCGGATGCAATTTCGCCCGCCGCATCTCGGGGACAACGCCATGAAGAAGCTGCTTCTCGTCGCCGCTCTCACCCTCACCGCGCTGCCCGCCTTCGCGGATGGCACCTGCACCTCCAATGCCGCCGACAAGAAGCTCGCCGGTGCCGCCAAGACCAGCTTCATGACCAAATGCCAGAACGACGCGGCGAAATCCTGCGACGATCAGGCCGCAGCGAAGAAACTCGCTGGTGCCGCCAAGACCAGCTTCACCAACAA
>CAITEF010000251.1 GCA_903891315.1 uncultured Rhodospirillales bacterium
CAAGTGAACCGCCCAAGCCACCATCAGGCTTGATTTACTGACACCGCCGGGGCCGACAACGCCGGTCACTGATCCGCGTAGCAGATAGCCTTGGGCCAACCACGCGCGCGGCGGAATAGTCGCTTCATTCCACGATGTTTCGTCATACCAAATCCGACCCATTGCTTCATCGTCGGAAGGGTATGGCTGCACCGAAACGCTCGGCTGATTTCCATCAGGCATGGTGCATGCCCTCCATCAGAATGTCGTTGAAATCGACGCCAGCGCGGCCAGTGCGGGCAATGCGAACCTTGCGGCCTTCGGCGTGCCAACGGCGGGCTGCGTTCATCGCCTCGCGTTCACCGGGGCCGTCATTATCAGCAGCGATCACCACGGAGCGGACCTCATCGGGCAGGATCAGGGCTTGGCCGAGGTTGCCCGCCGAGATTGCGGCCCAGGCTGGCAGGCCGAGCAGGATGCCAGCCGATGCGCTGGTTTCGATGCCCTCGCCGATCACGATCTCAGCGGCCACCGGATCGAGGCGGATAGCGCCGCCCCAGATCGGGCCGAGGCTGGCCTTCGCCGGTTCGATGTCCGCCTTGCCGCTGCCGTCTTGGCGTAAATAGGTCCGGTGTGCGCCGATCTGCGCGCCTGTCGCGTCCTGCACCAATGCCACCATCGCAGGATGGCGCTTGCCTTCTGGGTGTGGGCAGTCGCCACGGAAGCGCAATGCAGACGATGTGGCGAGGCCAGGAAGGCCACGCGCGGCGAGGTAGCGGTGATGCAAGCCGGTGAGGCTAGAGCCGCTCCACAAGCGTGCGCTGGCCTCACGTTTGCGGGCGCGGTCTTCCTCGGTCGAGAGGGGATCGGCCTTCTTGATAACAAGGCCGCCGCCAAGAATACGACCAACCTCGGCGGTCAATTCCTCGGCGGTGCAGCCGTTTGAGCAGAACAGGCGTGGATATCCCGCCTTGCTGACTTTGACCGCGAACGCGGCGTGATAAGAACAATTCGGGCAATCACCGCGCCAAGAGTGAGGGTATTTGCGCAGGGTGAGCCGGTTGGCGATTTGGTTGGCGTCGATCAATTCATCACCTCCCCATCACCGAACGCCAACCCATCGGCAGCGTTGAGCAGCGCGGATCGCCCTGCATCGATTGCGCCCGTGGCAGCTTTCAGAGCGTCGAGCAGTTCCACGGTGGCTGCGTTGATGGCCGGGAACGAACCAGCCGACACAACCAGATCGGTGAGCAGTGCGGACGCGGTGGCGAGGGCTTCGGTTGTCTGGCGAAGAACAGGCGCGATCTCGTGGATATCGGCAGCGGCATGCAGGAAGCCGAGGTTGCGGGTGATGTTCATGCCATCACCTCGCGCATCTGTGCGGCAGCATGAGCCAGCTTCTCCGCTGCGCGGATGTGGCCGTTCGACAACTCAATATCAGCGAGCAAGTCGAGACGGCGGGCAGCGGAAAGGCGGGACCAGTCGAAGCGAATAACCGGGGAGGCGGACTTCTTACGGCGTTTGGTCGGTTTGGAATGAATAGACTGCAAAATCGTGGTCCTTACGGAGCACGGCATCGTTGAAAAGCGAATCGTATGTGGCTATATTGGCGATGGTGATGACGCCTGCCGCTAAAACGATCCGCCCCTCGCACGTGTGCCGCGTGTTGAGGGGTTTTTCGTCTAGGCGGCGCGGTTACGAGCGGGACGGCCACGCTTCGGCGTGTTGTGCTGGCGCTCATGCGACATCAGCCACGCGCGGACGCTGGCCGGGTCGAACAACCGAAAATTGCCAAAATGCACGTGCGGCATTCCGGCCAGTTCGTAGTTACGGATGGTGCGGATCGAACGGCGTATGTCCGCTGCAAGTTGCTCGCGAGACACAAGGCCAGCGAATACGCTCTGGACGGGATTTTGTTCGGAAGCGGTTTGCATATCTAATGTTCCTATCGTGTCGTTGACAGGAAATTTGATACCGAAATTTAGAATAGTTTGCACGATAAACCCC
>CAITEF010000252.1 GCA_903891315.1 uncultured Rhodospirillales bacterium
GATCGGTGCCATGCAGCACCTCTTTCGACAATAGTTTGCCCTGTTTGGCCGCCAGCGCCTGACGTTCGGCGATGGCCGGCGACATGATCGCCGGAATCCCCGCCTCGCGCACCGTCACCGCCACTTCCAGCACCTCTTCCGAGCGACGCTTGCCGTGGATCAGCGCGCGGCTGATCACGTAGCGCGCCAGATCCCGCCAAGCCGGATGCGGCAGCGTGTCGCCCATGGAATCAAGCACCTGCTGCTCGACGCCGTAGTGGCGAGCGGTCTGCATGCATTCGGTGGTCAGCGCCTCCAGCCCCTTGATCATGATCGAACGGCACATCTTCACCGAAGAGGCCCCGCCGATCTCTTCCGAGAACACTTTCACATCCATCCCGAGGCCATCGGTCGCTGCGATGAAATTCGCCGCGTGCACACCGCCCAGCCACATCGGCGAGGCAAGGCCTTTCGGCGGCACCGACGTCATCACCGCCGCCTCGACATAACGCCCACCCGCCGCTGTCACCACAGCCGCAGCCTTCTGCTTGGTGCCGGGCGAGACTGAGTTCACGTCGAGCACGAACGGGCCATGGCCGAGGCCCGGCAAGGCGGCTTGCAACGCTTCGAGCGCCGAGCCCGCCGTCACCGACGAGATCACCAGATCGGCATCGGCCACAGCGTCCGTGGCCGAGGCGGCGAAGGTCACGCCCTCTGCCGGGGCAACTTGGGCCGTGTCATACGCGGTGATCTTCAACACGCCGTTCGCGCGCAGATCACGAGCAAAGATCCGACCGACTTCGCCGAAGCCGATGATGGCAACGTGATTGAACATCAAACTCTCCCTCTCACGTTGAACGCCGCGCATCACATGCGGCGCACCACGCCCTTCCTTCGATTACTGCTCGGAATAATCGATATATTTCAGCCCCGCCGCAGCCAGACGCTCGCGCATCTTGTAGAGGTCCAGGCCCATCACGCCAGCCGCAAGCTGCTTGCGCTTGTCTTCTTCATTGGCCTCTCGGGCCTGGGAGGCCGCGAGCACCTTTTCGGCATCCTTGCGACGCACCACGGTCACACCGTCATCATCGGCGATGATCACGTCACCCGGATTGACCAACTGGGTGCCGACCACCACCGGCACGTTCACCGACCCCAGCGTCTCCTTCACCGTGCCCTGCGACGAGACCGCCTTCGACCAAACCGGGAAGCCCATCTGCGTCAGATCGCGCACGTCGCGACAACCCGCATTGATGATCAGACCGCGCACACCGCGCGCCATCAGCGAGGTGGCGAGCAGATCGCCGAAATACCCGGCGTCGGACGGCGAGGTCGGAGCCACGACGAGGATGTCGCCGGGCTGGCACTGCTCGATGGCCACATGGATCATCCAATTGTCGCAAGGCGCCACCGAAACCGTGACAGCCGAGCCGGAAATCCGCGCACCGGCATAGATCGGTCGCAGCGTGGAGCCCAGATAGCCAATACGGCCCTGCGCCTCATGTACGGTGGACGCACCGCAAGCGCCCAAGGCGTCGACGATCTCGGCCTTGGCACGCGGGATATTCTGAACAACAACGCTCATGGGTGTTCTCCTACTCAAAGGGCGGACCAGCAAAATTCCGTCCGCCTTGTGTGGCAGTATCGCGAAACGGTCAAAACCTTACGCCTTGCCCACGCCCCAAAAACGCGGGAACCCCGGCGTGATTCCGGTGATGTTGGCGCGATAGGCGGTGGGCGAAATCACCTGACCCAGCGGCAGGAACGGTGCCTCTTGCATCAGCACAACCTGCAACGCATCGGCGGCCTTGTGCTGGGCAGCCTCGTCCGGCGCCGAGAGGAAAGCATCGTGCAATTCCTCCACCTTCGAACTGGTCGGCCAGCCATACCAAGCCCCCGCGCCATTGCCTCGGGTGAGATAACTCTCGGCCGGCGTGGTCTGCCCCATGCCAGACAGCGCCGCCGGGAACACGTTCCAGCCGCCCTTGTCCAATGGTGCCTTGCTGTTGCGACGTTGGAAGACGGTGCCGGAATCAACAGGTTGCAGATCGACGTTCAAGCCGATCTTCTTGAACAGATCGGCGGCCACATTGGCCATCGGCCCGTTCACAGGATGATCCGTCGCGCCCAGAATGACGATCTTCTCGCCCTTGTAGCCCGACGCCGCGACTTCCGCTTTTGCGCGGGCGAAGTCGGTGGGTCCGAACAACCCATCCAGCCCGGCCTTTGAGGCGAAGGGCGTGCCGCCAGTGTAGACGCCAACGCCCACTTTCCACAGCGCGCTGTCATCGGAATAGGCGCGCATGAACTCCGTCTGATCCACGGCGCGCAACACCGCCAGACGCAATTTCTCATTGTCGAACGGCGGAATGACGGTGTTGAAGCGCAGAATCGCCATCTGGCCGGTGCTGTCCACTGTCTCGACGCGCACATTCTTCTCGCGTCGAAGTTGGCCGAGCAGATCGGGTGACGGCGTCTCCAGCCAGTCAATCTCGCCCCGGATCAGCGCGGCCATCGCAGTGGCGGGTTCCGGCATTGTCAGCCACTCGACACGGTCGACCAGCACGTTCTTGGGCCCGGCGGTGAAGCCAGAACCGCCGCCCTGGCGCGGCACATAGCCCTCGAATTTCTCATAAACCACCTTGGCCCCAGGCACCCGCTCGGCGGGCACGAAACGGAACGGGCCAGAGCCGATCAATTCCTTCACGCTCTTGAGGGAATCAGTTGCCGCCAGACGCTCCGGCATGATCGCTGGCATGTTCGGCCCCATCTTGCCGAAGGCAGACAGCAATTGGCGAAACGGGGCCCTCATACGGATGCGGACGTTGCGATCATCCGGCGCAGACATCTCTGCCACAGCTTCAAGCACAGCCAGCCCGAACACATCACGCGCGCCCCAACGCTTCAGGCTGGCCACCACGTCACGCCCGAGCACCGGGCTGTTGTCGTGGAAGCGCAGACCTTCGCGCAGCGTGATTGTGCAATCGGTGTAATCCGGATTCCACCGCGCACCCTCGGCCATTTGCGGCTGGATGCGGAACTCGGAATCAGTGGCAAACAGCGTGTCGAACACCAGATAGGCATGGGTGCGGGTGACCGCGTTGGTGTTGGTCACCGGATCAAGCACTGCCAAATCGACATAAGGCACGAAGCGCAGCACGCTGGTTCCTGCGGCACGCACCACGCTCGGTGCAACAAGCGTGGCGGCGGCTGAGGCGAGAAAGGTGCGGCGCTGCATGAATCAGGCCCCCGGTGTTTTGGCGCGGATGTCGGCTTCCAGCAATTGGCGCAATTCGGCGGTCACCTCAGGACGCTTCCCGTACATGTTCTCGAACACCGGAATGCCCTGATACATCAGCATCCCCAGCCCATCGACGGTCCGATGCCCCTTCGCCCGTGCCTGCTTGAGAAACGCGGTTTCCAGCGGCACGTAAACGATGTCGTAGACCACCGCAGACGGCTTCAGTGCCGAGAGGTCGATGTCCATCGGGGCCTTGCCGAGCATGCCAAGCACGGTGGCATTGACCAGCAGATCGGCAACCGCCAGCGCATCATCCATCTGCTCCCATTCGAGCACCGAGATGCGGTTGCCCTTGGGGCCGAGATTCTTTGCATTGAACTCGGCAGCCAGAGTGTCGGCATTCTCGCGGGTGCGGTTGAGCATCACCACGTTCAAGCCGCGCGTGAGCAGGCTGAACAGGATCGCCCGTGTCGCCCCACCTGCACCGAGCACAACAGCCGTCGTCGCATCCTGGTCCCAGCCGGCGGCTGTGGCATCCAGATTGGCGATGAAACCATAGGCGTCGGTGTTGCCACCCACCCAGTCATCGCCTTCAAGCCAAATCGTGTTGACCGCACCAATCGCCTTCGCGGCATCGTCGATGCGGCTCATCGCGCGCAGGGCCGCGAGCTTGTGCGGCGCGGTCACGTTGCCGCCGACATAGCCACGCTGGCGGAAAGTGGCGAAGAACTCGGCGAAACCGTCGGGCGGGACTTCCTCGCGGCCATACTCGCCTGCGATGCCGTAATGCTGCAGCCAATAGCCATAGAGCATCGGCGAGCGCGACTGCGCCACCGGATAGCCCATGATGCAGGCCCGCTTGATCTTGGTATCGGTCATCGCGTTTTTCCTCCCGGCGTATCGCTACTCGGTCTGTTGGGGGAAGTCATATCGAATTCCCCCAAACTTCATCCACTTTTGTTATAGGCACTCAGCCGCCACGGTCGAGACCCGCCGGCCGAATGCCAATCCATCCTCGGAAAATATTAGGGGTGCTAATTCGGTTTGTGAATCGGGTCCACCCACGCCACCGTCTCCGGCGCCTCCACCGGCTCAATGTCGAGATTGACGACCACCGCCTCAGAATCGGAGCGCATCAGCACGCATTCCAATGTTTCATCCGCGCTGGCATTGATCTCCTGATGCGGCACAAAGGGCGGCACGAAGATGAAATCGCCGGGACCGGCCTCGGCGGTGAATTCGAGCCTTTCGCCCCAACGCATCCGCGCCTTGCCCCGGATGACGTAAATCACGCTCTCCAGCTCGCCGTGATGATGCGCACCGGTCTTGGCGTCGGGGTGGATATGCACGGTGCCCGCCCAGATTTTCTGCGCACCGACGCGGATCTTGTCGATCGCCACCGCACGGTTCATCCCCGGCGTGGTCGCAGCCACTGGCCCCAACCCGTCGGCACGGATCACCCGAATACCATTGCTGCGCCAATCATGGCTGTGGTCGGACATCGCGCGTCATTCCCTGGCTGAACTCTTATTGCGCGGCATACTCAGCCCGATGGCCGAGGCGATCAAGTCGCCATGATTTCGCTGGGTATAATCCGATTCTGAGAAAACCGGCCGAACAAGCGCACTTCAAGGCTCTGGCAACACGGCACGCTATCCACGCCGCGCCCTCCCCGGAGTCCACGCCATGTGCAAAACGTTGACCATCGCCGCCGCAGCACTCGCACTGACCATCGGTGCCGCCTCGGCCCAAACCACTTCGTCGCAATCGACCACGTCCACCACCAATGCGGCACCGGCCGAAGTGATCGTGCCACCGCCGGTCGGCACAATGAGCACCACGCGCAGCAGCCAGACGGTCAATCCGGATGGCAGCAAGGTGGACAGCAATTCGACCACCTATCGCAACACCAACGGCGTGGCCAACGACCGGAGCTCCACCACAACCACCACGCCCGCGCAGCCGACCGAGGTGATCACCAATCACACGACGACCACCACCAAGACGCCGAACTGATCACCACTCGCCAGGAGACTTGACCAGATGACCAAATCAAACGCCCTCGCGATGGCCGCCCTGTTCGCCACCGCCATCGCCGTCAGCGCCTGTGGTGGCGGCTCGACCACCACCACCACGCGCAACGACACCACCACCACCCGCATCGTGCCTGCCGCTCCGACCAGCACGACCACGACGACCACGCACACCCAGCAGACCGCACCTTAACAGGCTGCTGAAAAACCTGCTGCCGGACCGTCGTCCTGAGCGAAACGTCAGGATGACGAGTGGGCGCGGCCAAGCTGCGCTTCTTAAGCGTCCCGCTCACGTTCGAGCAACGCCCGCCCGCGCGAAACGCCCCGGCGATAACGCAATCATGGGCCCAACGGTCGCCGCCCAACGCTGCGATGACGAGCTTGTTGCGGAAGGCTGGAAAATCAATATGCAGGAGTCTATATTGGCGAACAGCGGGTGTTGCTCGCCTTGATCGATAACTCCGTGCTACGTGAACAATAAGATGGACGACTGCCGGTTGCGGCCGCGCTAGAGCAGCGCCCGATCACAGTGAACCGAATAGGTTCAACGTGATCGAGGCTAAGTTGCTCTAGAATATTAGGTTTCTAAGAGTCCATCCGGGATCAATTTCTGATTTTGCAGAGTTTTCGTAGCATCACCCTGATTGACGCCCAGCGCAAGAAGGCGAGAGCGTTGCGGTTCATTCGCTCCCAGTCCTTGGCC